>NZ_JBSFBZ010000023.1:0-100092 GCF_053593195.1 Saccharopolyspora sp. NPDC002376 | reverse complement strand
TTGACCACGATGTTGTTCAACCGGCCCGCGCGTCGCGTGGGACCGAAGATGCCGGAGGGCGAACTCGCCCTCCAAGAGCCGCCACCGGTACCGGAATCGAAGAGCATGGCATCCCGAACGCGCCCGACTCACTGCCCGGGCTGTTCGTGGGAATCCTGTTGCCGGGTGTGCTGGTTATGTGCGGTTTCTGATCACTATTCTTCGGGTGCTGCTTCTTGCCGGAGGCAGATTGTCGGGTTTCCTTCACGGGGTGCCGCGAGAATGCGCGAAAGTTGTTGCGAGCAATGCATTTTCTCGGTTCCCAACGAGAATTCGACAGCCGTAGTCGCTGCGCGCGGCGACCCGCCGCTTCACCTACGGGCTCGGCCGGGCCGAAGACCTCGCCGGGCTGGTCATCCTCGCGATGATCGCGGCTTCGGCGGCGATGGCGGGCTGGGAGGCGATCCGGCGGCTGATCGACCCGCAGCAGGTCGATCACCTGGGCTGGCTCGCGGCCGCCGAGCTGCTGGGCTTCGCCGGGAACGAGCTGGTCGCCCGCTACCGCATCCGGGTGGGCCGGGAGATCGGTTCGGCCGCCCTGGTGGCTGACGGGCTGCATGCGCGCACCGACGGGTTCACCAGCCTCGCGGTGCTCGGCTCGGCCGGTGGCGCTGCGTTGGGCTGGCGGTGGGCCGACCCGGTGATCGGCCTGCTGATCACCGCGGCGATCGTCGCGGTGATCTGGGGCTCGGCGAAGGAAGTCCTCGGCCGGGTGCTAGACGCGGTGGACCCCGAGCTGGTCGGCCGCGCGGAACTGGCCTTGGCCAGCGCGCCCGGGGTGCGCGGGGTCGACGGGCTGCGGATGCGCTGGATCGGTCACGCGCTGCACACCGAGGCCGAACTGGACGTCGCCCCGGAGCTGAGCCTGGCGTATGCGCACCGCATCGCGCACGACGCCGAACACCGCCTGTGGCACGCCCTGCCGAGACTCGGCGGCGCGGTGATCCACACCCACCCGGCGGGCCCACAGGCAACCGCCGACCACGACCTGGTCGCACACCACCGGCGCTGAACAGGACCGCAAGCCGTTGAGCCGCTATCGAGGCTGTTCGGCACGCGGCGTTGTGGTGGGGCGCCTCGTGTCTCTGAAGCGTCGAGGCGCTCAAACTACCTACGGCAAATCCAGCGATGGGTGCGAGTGAACGGCCCGTTTGTGGCGTCTATGAGCCTGTTGCAATATCACGCCACTACGAACGATGATCAACCGATCACGGCTGAGATGGCCGCTGACAGCCGAACGGCAACGATCGAACCGGTTTTGGTGGGTCGGTTCGGCCGTTCTCGTCGAAAACACAACAGGCTCCTGTCCTTGTCACACCCAAAAAGGTCTACCCCCATCGGCCGTCGGCTGCGTAGCTTCGCGTGATCCAAGACGTGGGAGGTAGCGATGGCTGTGCCGGATCCGGATCGGGCAGAACTGCAAGCCGCAGCAGCGGAACTGGGGCTCGACCTCGACGATGCGACAACCGACTCCTACCTGGCGCTCATCGCGGCGAACGTAGAGGCGTACCGGGTGGTCGACGCGCTCTCGGAGCCTGTGGTGGAGATCCCGCAACGGCAGTGGCACGAGCCCGATGACGATACGTTGGGCGCGTGGTACGCGCGCACGGAGCTGCGCACCCGCGACGACGGGCCGCTGGCGGGTCGCACCGTTGCGCTGAAGGACAACGTGTGCCTCGCCGGGGTTCCGATGATGAACGGCTCGTCGACGCTGAAGGGGTACGTCCCGGACATCGACGCGACGGTGGTGACGCGGCTGCTCGACGCCGGCGCGACCATCGCGGGCAAAGCGCACTGCGAGTACTTCTGCTTATCCGGCGGCTCGCACACCAACGCCGACGGGCCCGTCCGCAACCCGCACCGGCCGACGCACTCCGCCGGCGGCTCCTCCTCTGGGTCGGCCGCGCTGGTCGCCGCCGGGCAAGTGGACCTGGCCATCGGCGGGGACCAGGGCGGTTCCATCCGGATCCCGTCGTCGTGGTGCGGCGCGGTCGGGATGAAGCCGACGCACGGCCTGGTGCCCTACACCGGGATCATGCCGATCGAGGCCACCATCGACCACGCCGGTCCGATCACCGCGAACGTCGCTGACAATGCGCTGCTGCTGGAGGTGATCGCCGGGCCGGACGGCCTCGATCCGCGCCAGGTCGGCACCCGGACGGGGGAGTACGGGAGGGCGCTCACCGGGGACTGCGCGGGCCTGCGGATCGGTGTGGTGCGCGAGGGTTTCGGCCTGGCTGGGTCCGAAGCCGACGTGGACGAGGCGGTGCGCGAGGCGGCGGGCGTGCTGGCCGGGCTCGGCGCGAAGGTCGCGGAAGTATCGGTGCCACTGCACAGCTCGGGCGTGGCGATCTGGAGCCCGATCGCCTTCGAAGGGCACGTGTGGCAGATGCTGCTCGGCAACGGGTTCGGCATGAACTGGCGCGGCCAGTACGTCACGAGCCTGCTGGAGGCGATGCGCGGCTGGCAGGCGCGGGTCGACGAGTTCAGCGAGCCGCTGAAGGCGTCGATGCTGGTCGGGAACCTGTTCCGGCGCCGCTACGGCGGTGCCACCTACGCGAAGGCGCAGAACCTGGCCCGCACCCTCACCGCCGCCTACGACGCGGCGCTGGCGGACTTCGACGTCCTGCTCATGCCGACGCTGCCGATGAAGGCGACACCGCTGCCGCCTGAGGACGCCTCGCGCGAGCTGATCGTGCAGCGGGCGTTCGAGATGATCGTCAACGTCGCGCCGTTCGACGCCACCGGCCACCCCGCGCTGAGCCTGCCCTGCGGGACCGGCGACGGCCTGCCGATCGGTATGATGCTCATCGGCCGCCACTGGGACGAGGCGACCCTCTACCAGGTCGCCCACGCCTTCGAGACCAACTCGGAAGCAGGCTGATCCGCGATCAAGGCCCGTGAGTGCTTTCTCTGCTATAGAGGCTGTTTCCGAACTCGTCCGGCGTGGCGCACTTCTCCACCATCAGGAACTTCGACGCCCACAAGCCCGGCCGGAACCGCCGGGGCGAGCCCGCGTGCGGCAAGCCCGCCGCGATGACGCGGGCTCGCCCCTCGGACGGCCGCGTCGTTCCCCTGTTCAAGGCCGTCGAGGCCGCACACGGAATCGTCTGGGTGGGCTGGTCCGAGGAGGGCCACCCGGACGCCGCCGAGAAGGAGGAGATCCCCGAATGAGCATGACCGCCATCGTCGGTGGCATCACCGACCCGGAGGAGCGTGAGGCCGCAGCGTCTCGCCTCCTCCGCGAGATCCGCCGCCGGAGTGCCGCCGCCGACACCGCCGAGCCCCGCATCACCCGCGCCGCGAAGCGCTGCCCATCCTGTGGCACGGTCAAGCCCGCCGCCGAGTTCGGACAGAACACCTCGCGCCCGGACGGCCTCCAGTCCGTCTGTCGTGCGTGCGCTAACCGAAGGCCCCGTCTCCCTCGTTGGGAGGCGGGGCCTTTTGCGTTTACACGGGTCGTGAGCGTTGCGGCACGGCGCGGCGGAGGGGCTGGAGAGTGGGGTTTTGGCCCTCAGAGTGGGATTTTGACCCCTTCTCCGTATCAACCCCTTATAGGACTCTCTCTATAAGGACTCAATACAGAGAGCCCCAAAACCCCACTCTCAGGCCCAAAACCCCACCTACTCGCCCGCCGCGTTTACACCCACCCACGTGAGCAATGAATCACGGCGCTCGCAGATATCACTAGTAGACCCCCTCGGACCTTCGAGGTCTGCCGATTGCGCGAGCCTGTTGGGGCGCCGCTGACCGGTCCAAGAGTGCGGGCGGGAGTGCGGCACTAGTCGCCCCGCCTGCCCACACCCCGCCGTGTGCGCTCCTCCTCTGCTACCGGGAGTTCGAGCGCCCGGCGGGACCTTTCCCCGCTAGCTCAACGGCAGAGCACCCGGTTGTTACCCGGGTGGTTCGAGGTTCGCTGATCAAAGATCTCCAGCAGTGATCAACTCGATCTCGGGTTTCGGGATCCATCGGCTGCCGACGATGCCACCTGCACCTTCGAAACCACCCGCAGCTGCGGCCTCCAACCTCTGCCCAAGCTCTACAGCAGATCCAGGCTGCGCGCTTTGGTGATTGCTTCGATCCTGTTGCGGGCGTCCAGCTTTCGCAGCGTGTTCTTCATATATCCCTTGACCGTGTTCGGGGAGAGGAACATGGCCGCCGCGATTTCGGTGGTGCTCTCGCCCAGCGCGGCCCTGCGCAGCACGTCGTACTCGCGGGTGGTGATCAAGCCGCGCTTCCGACGGCGCGGCGGTTGGGGAAGCCCATCCCCACGGGCGACCACCAGCAGGGTGCGCACGATCTCGCCGCGTCCCGCTTCTTTCGGCAGCACCCCGCGGGCCCCGGCGTTCATCGCGGCTTTCGCGATGGCGTGCTCCGGGGAGGAGGTGAAGACGACGGCGCGGACGTGCGGGTCCCTGCGCCGCAGTTCGGTGATGATCTCGGGCGCGAGCAGGTCGCTGAAGCACAAGTCGAGCAACACGACGTCTGGATGCGTGCGGGCGCCCGTCTCGATCGCTTCGCGCCCCGTCCCCGCGGACCCCACGAGCTTCAACGCCCGGCCGCCCCCGAGCAGTAAGCCGACTCCGGACCGCACCACAGGGTGGCGGTCCGCGACGAGCACTCGGACTTGCGAAGGGTTTCGCTGGTCGCCGAGTTGACGCTTCGCTTCCATGGCCGCTCCGTTCCACGCATCCGTTCCGACGGCCCGGCGGGGATTCCCCGGGGCCGGGTGTAGCCGGCTGCCGAGTGTGACCGGGCCGCCTCGACAGCGATCGAGAAGCAATCAGCGGACCAGGGTCCGCGGGACATCGGTCACCCGGACCCCGGCATGGGCCCGGTACCTGCGGTTGATGGAGATCAGGTTGGCGGTGAGCGCCTCCACCTGGCGGGAGTTGCGCAGCCCGCCGGCGTAGATCCCGCGCATGCCCGGGATGGTGTCCGCCAGTTCGATGACCGCATCGGTGGCGGCGCGGTCGTCGCCGACGACCATCACGTCGGTCTCCACCAGCGGTACCGACGGGTCCAGCAGCAAAGCCGCGGAGACGTGGTGGAAGGCGCCGACCACCCGGCTTTCCGGGCAGATCTGCTGCGCCTGCAGGCAGGCGCTGCCCTCCGGCACGTCGAGCGCATGGGCCCCGCGCTTGTCGAACCCCATCGGGACCACGCAGTCGACGACGATCTTGCCGATCAGCTCATCGGCCACTTTGGACAGGATCGGCGCGTGGCTGTCCCACGGAACCGCCACAACGACCAGGTCCGCGCGTGCTGCGCACTCCGTGTTGTCCATACCGGTCGCGATGGGGAGGTCTCGCGCGATCGAACGCGCCCGATCGGCGGATCGGGAACCGATCAGGACTTCGCGCCCGGCCAGGCCGAGCCGGCGGGCCAGGCCGCGACCTTGATCGCCGGTGCCGCCCAGCACACCGACCACCATGTCGGCTGGGCTCAGCGGGTTCTCAGCGGCGCGCGGGGCAGGCACCTTGACGTTCTCCTTCATCATCGGAATTCCTAGTCGCGTAGTTGGGGTAGAAATTCTGGCTGTTCGCCGGCCTCCGATGAACGGTTCGGCTACTGGCGGGAGGCGAGGACCCGCCAACACGCCATGCAGGTGTCCTCGCGTACCCAGGCGATCTCCGGTGCGATCCGCTGCAGTTCGTCAGTACTGACATCGACGCCGCACAACGCCTTGGCGACCAACCCGGGTTCGGCGTTTCGTGCGGCCCGATCGAAGGCGTGCCGACCACGGCTGACCGGCTGCCACCGCCCGATCTTCGTACCATCAGGCAACATTTCGACTCCTTCCGCTGATCGGCACTTGTCCGCTGACAGGCCATCTGGGAATTTGCTGCGACTGCCCCGCTCGCCTGTCGCCCGTGGCCGTGAGGCCCGCCGGTGACTGCCGGCCACTGCGAGAGCCTTGCGCTCTGGTCAGGTGCCCGCCGTCAGCGCGCGATTGTGATGGGCAGGTCCAGGAGGTGTCCGAGCCGGTCCCGCTTCGCCGTGAGGTAGTCGATGTTGTGCTGCGTGGGCTGCGTTTGCAGGGGCACCCGCTCGACCACCGGGATGCGGTGCTGCTGGAGGGCGTGCTGCTTGTCCGGGTTGTTGGTCAGCAGCCGAACGCGTTGAACGCCCAGTTCGGTGAGGACCTCCGCGGCGACCCCGTAGTCGCGGGTGTCGACCGGAAGCCCCAGGTGGGTGTTGGCGTCGACGGTGTCCAACCCCAGCGACTGCTGGACGTCGTACGCCTGCAGCTTCCGCCCGATGCCGATCCCGCGTCCTTCCTGCCCACGCAGGTACACCACGACGCCTCGGCCCACCCGCGCGATGGCGGCCAGCGCGGCCTGCAGCTGCGGCCCGCAGTCGCAGCGCAGGGAGTCGAACAGGTCGCCGGTCAGGCATTCGCTGTGGATGCGGACCAGCACTGGTTCGCAACCGCGCACCTCGCCGTGGACCAGCGCGACGTGCTCGACACCGTCCGCGGCGCGGTAGGCCACCGCCTGGAAATCTCCGTGCGGCGTGGGAATGGTCGCCCGACCTGAACAAGTGGTTGACCCGGTGGTGTCCACCGCGGGATGGGACATCGTGCCGCCTCCCTGACATTCGAACCGGACGCGGCGTCCGGTCAGTGACGTTGCCGTCGATCACGGTATGCACCGGCGGCGGTCGAACCGCCCGGACAATGAAATGTTGAGAATTACTTGATGGTGGTCTGATCTCGCCGGGCAACGCTGTTGCCGTGCTCACAAGAACGCTGACCGCCGGTGACGGGCGGACGCTGCACGGCTTGCTGGCCTGGCACGCCACTTACGCGCCTCGCCGCCCCTTCCTCGCCTTCGAGCAGGATCCGGGCCAGGTGCGCACGACCAGCTACGGCGAATTCTTCCTGCGGGCCCGGCAGGTCGCCGGTCTGCTCCGCGATGCCGGGATCCGCCCCGGCGACCGCGTCAACGTGCACCTCACGAACCAACCCGAGTTCTACGAGAGCTGGTTCGGCGCGGCGCTGGCGGGCGCGGTTCTGGTACCGACGAACCCGCTGGCCAGCGCGGACGAACTCGGCTTCGTGCTGCGGCACGCGAACTGCCGAGCGGTCATCACCGAGCGGGATCTACACCCAGTGGTGGTGGAGGCCGCAGCCGGAACACCCGTTTTCGTGGTCGGTTCCGGCGGTGCGGACGACTTCGACGCATGTGTCCGTGCCAGCTCGCCGCACGCGGTCGAGGACACGACGTCGGAGCAAACCGCCAGCGTCCTCTACACATCGGGAACCACCAGTCGCCCCAAAGGAGTTCTGGTCTCGCACGCCGCCTACGCCGCGGCTGGCGAGACGGTGGCCGGGCAGTTGCGGCTCGGGCCGGACGACCGGCAGCTCGTGGTGCTGCCGCTGTTCCACGGCAACGCCCAGTACTACTCGACGATGTCAGCCCTGGTGACCGGCGCGTCGATCGGCCTGGCACCGAAGTTCAGCGCTAGCCGGTGGTCGGCGCAAGCAGCAGCGCTCGACACCACGGTCACGAGCCTGTTCGCGGCCCCCATGCGCATGATCCTGGCGGCCGAGCCGTCAGAGCACGACCGCAGGCACCGGCTGCGGGCCGGGATGTTCGCCCAGAACGTCTCCGAAGCCGCGCTGCGGGAGTTCGAAGCCCGGTTCGGCGTACCGGTGGTGCAGCTGTACGGGATGACCGAGACCGTCACGCCGCCCACCATGGGGCCGTTGCACGGAGATCGCCGCCCGCACAGCATCGGCCGCCCGGTTCCGGGAGCCGTGCTGCGGATCGTCGACGAGTCGGGGAAGGACGTCGAACCCGGCGAGGCAGGCGAGCTGCTGGTCGGCGGCGAGCCGGGCCGGACGCTCATGACCGGTTACCTCGACGACCCGGACTCGACCTCGAAAGCACTGCGCGACGGGTGGCTGCACACCGGGGACACCGTGCGCGCCGATCAGGACGGCTACCTGCACTTCGTGGACCGCGCCAAGGACGTCATCAAGCGGTCCGGGGAGAACGTGGCGTCCACCGAGGTCGAACGCGTGCTCAACGAGCACCCCGCGGTCTTCGAGTCCGCGGTCGTGGCCGTGCCCGACTCGATGCGGGACGAAGCGGTCAAAGCCTTCGTGGTCCTGCACGCCGCCGCCGAAGCCGCCGCCGAGGAACTGCGGCAGTGGTGCGCGCAGCGGCTCGCGAAGTTCAAGGTCCCCGAGTTCGTGCAGTTCGTCGACCGTCTGCCGCGCACCTCGGTGGGAAAGATCCAGAAGCACCTGCTGCGCAACGAGTCTTCCGGCACTTCGCCGGAAATGTGAAGGGAGAACCATGGAGTTCAAGAAGGTCGTCGGCACCCGGCGGTCGATCCGCTACTACCAGCCGTGGCGCCCGGTGGATTCGGCGAAGATCCAGAAGGTGCTGGAAGCGGCCCGCCTGCAGTCCAACCACGGCAACGCCCAGCTGATCCGCAAGGCCGTCGTCGTGGTGCGGGAGGAGACGCCCAAGGAGATCTGGGACGGGCTCTGCGAGGCGCTGTACAACCAGCCGGCCGCGGCGCAGGCCCCGGTGCACATCTACTGGACCATCGACATGAGCGGCTGGGAGAGCATGCGTCCCGAACTGCTCAAGTTGATCGAAGTCGGCGCCCTGACCTCCAGCTACGGCTGGAGCGAGCAGTTCGTCGACGAAGTCCCGATGAAGACGCCGGACTTCAACGTGCTGGCCGGTGACGAGCGCTTCGCCGAGTGGCTGAGCGCGATCGAGATGGGCCTGGCCATCGGGGCCACCCTGCTCGCCGCTGTCGACGAAGGGCTGGGCACGGGCTTGTTGACCGGCAAGCGCGACCGGATCCGCGAGCTGCTGGGCATGCCGGAGCACGCCACCCCGGCGCAGATCCAGCTGCTGGGCTACCCGGCCGAGGACGCCGAGGCGGGCGGTCAGCGGCCGCGCCCGGACTTCGAGAAGCTGTACTTCCGCGGCAAGTGGGGCGAGAGCTTCGAGCGCGACCCGGAGGTCGTGCAGGAGCTGGTCGAGGCGGGCGAGATCCAGGCGGCTGCCCCGCAGCCGTGGCGCAAGGCGGAGATCCGTGCTCTGGCGGGGCTTTTCGGCCTGCCGGAGTGACGTGCCGGCGGCGATGTCGCGCTGCCGACATCGCCGCCACCCACCGCCGCAGTTCCACTTCGGGAGAGTCAATGTCACAGAATCTGTTCACCGACTTCGAAACCGTTCGCCGCTACGCCGACCAGCTCGACTCCGACCTGACCGAGGACGAGCGCGTGGGCCGCCTCGACACGCTGCGCGCGTTCGCGGAGTTCGTCGAGCGCACCCCGGACGAGATGGTCGCCGAGATCTTCAACACCCAGACGCGGAAGTACCGCAAGCGCGGCTTCTACACCGCGAAGATCAAGGAGTTCTCCGAGCAGCTCGACGTGCCCAGGGGGAAGCAGGTCGCCAAGGGCAACGTCATCCGGGCGTTCTTCATCGCCAACGGGCGGCGTGTGCCGCCGGAGATGCCGGAGTGGTTGATTTGATCACGCTGCTCGGGGGCGGCATCGGCGCCGCCCGGCTGTGGTGCGGCATCGCCGAGATCGCCGAGGAACCGCTGACCTTCGTCGTCAACACCGCCGACGACCTGTGGTTGCACGGGCTGCGCATCTGCCCGGACCTCGACACCGTCCTGTACGCGTTGTCCGGGCGCCAGGACACCGAACGCGGGTGGGGGATGGCGGACGAGACTTTCCGGTGCATGTCAGAGCTCAGCGGGCTGGGGGAGCAGACCTGGTTCCAGCTGGGCGATCGCGATCTGGCCACCCACCTGCTGCGGACCGGGCTGCTGAAAGCAGGCCGGACGCTCTCGGAGGTCACCGCCCGGTTGGCCGTCGGCATGGGAGTCCACCACCGGGTGCTGCCGATGACGGACGCCGAGGTCACCACGTTCGTGCGGGTGGCCACCGGGGAGACCCTTCATTACCAGGAATTCCTGGTGCGCCGCGGGGCACGCGACGCGGTCGAGGCCGCGAACTACCGCGGGATCGACGGCGCGCTCCCGGCTCCCGGCGTGCTGGAAGCCATCGCGCAGTCCAGGTTGGTGGTGCTGGGGCCGAGCAACCCGGTGGCCAGCATCTGCCCGGCGCTCGCTCTGCCGGGCGTGCGCGATGCGCTGCGAACGACCCCGGCCCAGGTCATCGCGGTGACCCCGGTGGTGTCCGATGTTCCGATCTTCGACCCAGGTGAGGCGACCCGGGCCCGCAGCCGCGCGGCGCTGCTGGCACAACGCGGTCTGCGCCACAACGCGGCCGGTGTCGCGGCGATGTACCGCGATATCTGCGACGTCTTCGTGGTCGACGAGGCGGACGCCGCGGAAGCCTCGGAGATCAACGAGATGGGCATTCGCACCGTCACGATGCCGACCCTGGTGAACGCGCCGCAGGACGGCGTGTCGCTCGCGAGGCAGGTGCTGGACGTCCAGGCAGGGACCGGGACGTTGGCGGCGACGTAGCGGCCTGCCGTTCGCCCGGGCCGAGTTCTCGACGAAGGAGTGTTGAATGAGTAGCACGGCGCGCGACCTGCTGCGGATGCCGCTGGCGGAGTTGCAAGCGATGGCGCGGGAGCGGCGGGATCGCACCCGCGGAACCACGGTGACCTACTCGCCCAAGGTCTTCATCCCGCTGACGAAGCTGTGCCGGGACCGCTGCGGGTACTGCACCTTCGCGATGGGGCCGCGGAGCCTACGCGCCCCGTACCTCTCCCGAGAGGAGGTCCTGCGCGTGGCGGTCCAGGGTGCAGAGGTGGGGTGCCACGAGGCGCTGTTCACCCTGGGGGAGCGACCTGAGCTCCGCTATCCGGAAGCAAACCGGTGGCTGGACGACCACGGCTATGAGTCCACTGTGGACTATCTGGCCGCGATGTGCTCGGCGGTCCTCTCCGAGACCGGCCTGCTGCCGCACGTCAACGCCGGGGCGCTGACCGGTCCGGAGATGGCCGCGCTGCGACCGGTGTCCGCCAGCCAGGGCATGATGGTGGAGTCGCTGGTCGAAGACCTGCCGGCGCACCGCGGTGCGCCCGACAAGGCCCCGGCGCGCCGGATCGCGACATTGCGCGAGGCCGGTGAACTCGGGATCCCGTTCACCACCGGCATCCTCATCGGCATCGGGGAACGCGATGACGACTGGATCGCGGCGTTGCAGACGATCGCCGAGATCCACCAGCAGCACGGCCACATCCAGGAAGTGATCGTGCAGAACTTCCTGCCGAAACCGGGCACCGCCATGCGCGACGCGCCGCCGTGCCCCGCCGAGCGGCACCAGCGCGCGATCGCACTGGCGCGCCTCCTGCTTCCGGACGACGTGCACCTGCAAGCACCGCCGAACCTCAGCGACGACCCGGGGGCGCTGCTGGACTGCGGCATTGACGACTGGGGCGGTGTCTCGCCGATCACCTCCGACCACGTCAACCCCGAGCGACCGTGGCCGCACCTGGACCGGCTGACCAGCGTCACCGAGGAACGGGGCCACCGCCTGGTACCCCGCTTGCCCGTCTACCCCAAGTTCGCGGCGGACCCGCAGCGCTGGTTGCACAAGGAACTGCGTTTCCCGGTGCTGGACCGCTCCGACGCCGTCGGGCTGGGCCGGGACGACCCCGGACCAGTGTTCCCGGAGCGGGTGGCCGCGGCCAAGAACGTCGGCGATGGGGCAGAAGTCGTGCTCATCGGGCGGCGCTCGGGCACCTGGGTCAGCGGCGGCACCGTCGATCCGCCGGTATTGGTCCCGGGCTCGCGGGGCGCTGAGCCCACCGCGGCGGTGCGGGAGGTCCTGGACGGGCACGCCTCGGGGCAGGAGCTGGAGGTCGACCAGCTCGTCACCCTGCTCACCGCTCGCGGACCGGATGTCGCCGCGGTCGCCGAGTACGCCGACCACCTCCGCGCCGAAGCGGTCGGCGACGACGTCACCTACGTGCGCAACCGGAACATCAACTACACCAACGTGTGCACGTTCCGTTGCCGCTTCTGTGGATTCGCCAAAGGACAGTCGTCGCTGAACCTGCGCGGGAAGCCCTACCTGCTCGGCCTGGACGACATCGCCGAACGCACCCGGGAAGCATGGCAGGGCGGAGCCACCGAGGTCTGCCTGCAGGGCGGCATCCACCCCAAGTTCGACGGTGACTACTACATCGACGTCGCCCGCGCGGTGAAGGAAGCGGTGCCGGACATCCACGTGCACGGCTTCACCGCCCTGGAGGTCTTCGAAGGCGCTCGCCGACTCGACGAGCCGCTGCGCGACTACCTGCGCAGGCTGGCGGACGCGGGATTGCGCTCGCTGCCGGGAACTGCGGCCGAGATCCTCGACGAGCCGGTCCGCCGGCTGCTCTGCCCGGACAAGATCTCCACCGACCAGTGGCTGGAATGCCACGAGACGGCGCACGAGGTGGGCCTGCGTTCCAACGTCACCATGATGTTCGGCGCGATCGAGCAGCCGGTCTCGTGGGCTCGGCACTTCATCGCGACCCGGGACCTCCAGCGTCGGACCGGCGGGTTCACGGAATTCGTCGGGCTCCCGTTCGTTCACATGGCAGCACCCATGTACCTGCGCCGTGAGGCCAGGCGCGGGCCGACCTGGCGGGAAGTGGTCCTGGTGCACGCCGTGGCCCGGATCTTCTACCACGGGTTGATCGACAACGTGCAGGCGTCTTGGGTGAAGCTGGGTGCGCCGGCGCTCCGCCAACTGCTGCAGGCCGGTGTCAACGACCTCGGTGGCACGTTGATGGACGAGAACATCAGCCGCGCCGCGGGGGCCGCACACGGGCAGATGATGAGCGAAACCGATTTCACGGCGCTGCTCGCGCCGTTGGGACGTGACCTGGTGCAGCGCACGACGCTGTACCAGCGGATCCCCACCGGCCTCGCAGTGGGCGCCTGAAACAATACTGGACCGGCTGCGGACCGGGATGATCCGCAGCCGGTCCAGAGCCGGGCCCTACGGTTCGAAGCGGTACCCGACGCCGCGAACGGTCCGGATCCGCCGGGGGCGGGACGCGTCGTCCTCGATCTTGTGCCGCAACCGGTGGATGTGCTCGGTGACCGTGGACTCGGCCTGCCAGTCCGGCGCGGCGTGCCACACTGCCTGCAGCAGTTGCCGTCGGGAGAAGACCTGCCGGGGAGCGGATGCGAGGTGGGCAAGCAGGTCGAACTCCTTCGCCGTGAGCTCCACGACCGCGCCGTTCACGATGACCTCGCGCGTTCCTCCGTCGATGACGAGGCCGTCGAACTCCAGCCGCGATCCGCCGCGCTGGTCGCGGCTGCTCCTGCGGAGCACGGTCCGCACCCTGGCGACGAGTTCGCGCGAGGAGAACGGTTTGGTCACGTAGTCGTCGGCGCCCAGCTCCAGGCCCAGCACCCGGTCGGTCTCCCCGCGCCGCGCGGTGACCAGGATGATCGGGATGTCCCCCTCGCCGCGGAACTGGTGCAACAGGTCCAGGCCGTCGACACCGGGCAGGCCGATGTCGAGCACCACCAGGTCCGTCCGATTCCGCCGCACGTGCTCGAAAGCCGCTCTGCCGTCCCCGGCTTCGCTCACGTCGAACCCGCCTTCGCGAAGGGCTTGGACGGCCAGCCGTCGGATGCGCTCATCGTCATCAACGACCAGCACGGCGTGGCCGGACGCGCGTGTGGGGAACATGTGTGGTGCGGCTCCTTCCAATAGATCGGTGTGCGTCGTGGACCAGTTCTCGTCCGACTGGTCGGGCGTCTTGGGTCAGTTCCCGGGCAGGGGGCAGCGGAGTTCGCGAGCGAGGTCCTGCAACCTGAACGGTTTGCGCAGCAGCCCGGTGAAACCGGCCTCGCGGACGCGCCCGTCGAGGTCCGGATCTGCGCTCCCCGTGCTGGCGAGCATCGGAATCCCGTTGTGGCGCAGCATGTCAGCCAGGGCGAATCCGTCCATTTCGGGCAGTCCGATGTCGACGATGATGACATCGGGCCGGTGCGCGTCGACGGCCTGCTGGGCGCTCGACGGAGCGCCCACGGCGAAGGCTGCGCACCGCAGCGCGGCGAGCTGGCGAACCAGCAGGTCGCGCATCCGGTGATCGTCCTCGATCACGAGCACACGCTTCATCAGGTTGCGTTCGCTTCCCCTGGAACCGGCAGCTTGCGGTCGAAGATCTCCAGCAGCTCGGAAAGGTCGACCGGGATGCGGAGGAAGTGCGGTGCGCCGATGTCGTCGGACAGTGCCGCCGCAGTGGTGTCGGTGAGGCACACCACTGGCTTGTCCGCGGTCAGCGGATGCCGGCGGACGAGGTTCAGGAGGCTGCGCGACCCGTCGGCGTCGTCGAGGTCGATCACCACCAGGTCGGGGTGTTCGAAGCGGAGCAACTCATCGACCTCGCCGTAGAGCTGGTACACGCACCGCAGCCGGATGCGTGGGCGTGCCCGTTGGGCTTCCGCGACGGCCTCGATGCTGTGAAGATCGCTGTGCAGGTACAGCACCACGGGATTCTCACCGCAGCGCTGCGCCGGGACCCACGGCGTGCGCGTTCCTTCGCGCACCTCGTCGTGCCGCGGGAGTTCGACCCAGAACCTGGAGCCGACGTCCGGTTCGCTGTCGGCGGCCATGCTCCCGCCCATCGCGGTGACGAGCTTCTTGGCGACGGCCAGGCCGAGGCCGTGGCCGGGCGGGTCCCCAGGCTGCACACCTGGGCGCTGGAACGGGGTGAAGATGCTGGGGAGGTTGGCCGGTGCGATGCCGCGCCCGGTGTCCTCGACGGTGAGCCGGGTGAACTCGCCGGCCGGCTCGATCCGCACCGTCACCATGCCGCCCGGCCGGTTGTACTTGATCGCGTTGGTCAGCAGGTTCAACAGCACCTGGCGCAAGCGCTGCCGATCGCCGAGGACGACGGATTCGCGGCTCGTGGGCAGCACGCGCAGCGCGACGGTATTGCGTTCGGCCGAGGAGCGCGTGAGCGCCAGGCTGTCGTCGACGACGTCCAGCAGGTCGACCGGTTCGGACTGGATGGGCAGCCGGCCGGCATCCGCGTGTGTCATGCACAGCGTGTCGTCGATCAGCCGTTCCAGGTGCTCCGCAGCGTCCATGATGTGTCGCGCGTAGTCCGCGGCGTCGCCAAGGGGCTGCCCACCCTCGGTGAGCAGTTCGGCGAAGCCGAGCACCGCGGTGATCGGGGTGCGCATCTCGTGGCTCAGTTGGGAGACGAACTCGCTCTTGACGAGGTTGGCGCGTTCGGCCGCTTCGCGTGCCCGGGTCTCCCGTTCGATGCGCAACCGGTCGGTGATGTCGCGGAGTTGGAGGCACACGAACCGGGTGCGGCCCTCGGAGTCCTTGACCGGGGAGATCACCACGGTTGCGGAGTGGAGCGTGCCGTCGGCGTGCCGGTACTCGTGCACCTTGAGGTAGCTCGTCGATGTGCCGGCGACCAGCTTCCGCACGGCGGCGCGCACGTCCGCGGAGCCGCCCCCGCTGATCAGGTCGGACACGTAGGTGCCGTGGAGATCGTCCACGTCGTACCCGGTGTCGGTGCACAGCGCGGCGTTGACGTGGATCAGCCGCCCTTCCCGGTCTCCCAACGCCATGCCGATGGCCGCGTCGGTGAAAGCGCTGCGGAACCGCTCCTCGCTTTCGTGCAGCGCGCTGAACAAGCGGTGGTGCTCGATCGCGACAGCGGCGAGGTGGGTGAACCGCTCGACGACCACCCGCTCCTCGACGCTCGGGCGGTGCGGAGTGTTGTGGTACACCGCGAAAGTGCCGAGGACGTCCGAACTCCGCGGACTCACCACCGGGGACGACCAGCACGCCCGCAAGCCGTGGCGCATCCCGAGGTCTCGGAAAGCGTCCCACCGCTTGTCTTCGAGGATGTCGCTGACGATGACAGGTTTGCCCGCATAAGCAGCGGTTCCGCACGACCCGGCCACGGGGCCGATGGACATGCCGTCGATCTCGGAGACGTAGCTGGCGGGCAGCGTCGGCGCCGCCCCGTGGTAGAGGCGGCAGGTGTCCGAATCGAGCAGGAGTATTGAGCAATGCGTCCCGGGCAGGTGCTCTTCCATTCCGCTGGCAAGCCTGGCCAGTGTCGCGGAGAGTGGTGCTTTCCTGGCGATCAGTTCGAGGACGGCCGATTGGCAGGTCAGCAGGTTGGCCGCATCCAGGTGGTTGGTGTTGCGGAGCGTGATCGAATTCCGCAGTGCTTCGGCGCGTGAGATCGCCTCGACGATCGTGCGGAGTTCTTGCCGCGCGGAGACCGGAAACTGTTCGGATTGGGCCAGCAGTTCGGCCGTGCCAAGCGCCACACCGAGTTCGTTGCCCATGTCGTGGAGCAACTGCCGATGCTCACCGCTGCCATCCGCAGGTGAGTCAGAGTAGCTCGGATGCCGCTGCGAGGCCTTCCTCGTCTTCATCGTTGCTGCTCCCCGATCATTCACACAACGTGACAAGAATGTACCGGCGCGTGGTTTGTTGTCACAACAGGGATCTGTTCAATTACGCTCCGTGTCTTGCGACGTGAAGGTTGGGGCGATGTTGAATTCCGTCCTCAGGCGACAAGAAGCGTTGGCGCACAGGGGCCGGATGGACGAAGTCGAGCGGCGCAGGTACCTGGCGGCCTTGCTGGAATTCTGCGCCGAGCATCGGTTCGAACCGGACAAATCGCTCGAAGGCTGGTTGAATTCCTCAGTCACAACGGGGTGACCATCTTCGGTGATCTCGTCTGCCTGCCAGGTAGGCCGGAGGATTTCCGCGATCAGGGCCCCGGTTCCTCGGCTGAGGTCGTTCGTCCTACTCGGACGGATATGGGCTGGTGAGGATTACCCCTGCGCGGACCGATCCGCCGGTGCGCGGCCGGGCGTTCCGGCGGCGCGGCGGCGGACACTCGGGGCTGCGAGCGAAACCGCCGTCCGCGGCTACCTCGCCGTGGCTGGGACACCGGCCACACCGCTGTTGGTTGTCGCAGGGAGTTCTGACGATGCGCACTTGGAAATCCACTCGGCGATCGAAACTCCGGAAAGGGCAATCGCCCCATTTAGGACTCGTCGTCGGGCGACGAGATTCGATCCTGCACATTCGACACCCCGACGAGTCCGAGGCGGGGCCGGGCGGGGAATTCGACGTGTTGGCGGAGCAGCCCGGCACGGTGGTCGTGGCCGCTACCGAAGGCGCGCTGACCGTCCCGACCATCCCCCGCGCAGTGCGCCAGGCCTGTGCTCAGGCGGTCGAGGAAGCGCTGGATGACGGGCGTGCGGTTCTGCACGTGTGCCTCGCCCTGCCGGCGGCAGCGTCCCCGTCCCCGGCCGATGGGCAGGTCTTCGCCCAACAACTGGCCGAGGAACTCGGTGTCGAAGTGATCGCCACCAACGCCGGCATCGCAACCGGGCCTGCTGGTTCGTTGTTCTCGGGAAGCGATCAGCCAGGGCACGGTTGGTACCGGTTTCGCCGACGCCGACCCGCGGAGTGGATCGGACACCGCTTGCCGGTGCCGGGATGGGAAAAGCTGCTGCCGCGCACCGACATCGCCGAGGGCGAGCTGAGCCTCGTGCCGATCCCCTCCGGGCTGATGGTGCGCAGATCCGATGCGTTGACACCGGGGGCGGTCGAGGAGGCGCGCGGTGTTCCGGCAGACCCCGGCAGACCCCGGCTGGTTCTCGGCCACCCGGCGGATGGTGAGGTCAGCGCGTTGGCGGTCGCCGAGCTCTTGCGGAAGAGCTCGCCGCAGTTCCAGGACTGCGTGCAGCTGGTGCCGACCGACCTGCAGACCTCGTCGGCCCGGTGGAACCAGCGCCTCGCCGACCTGCTCGGTCGCCCAGTGGTCGTGAGCACGGGCATGATCAGCGACGACGGCGCCGGCGGCGCGATCACGGTGGTGCACGACGGGGGCGGCGAACCGACCTGGCAACCGCCCGCGCTCGCTCTGCGTTACTCGCCGGATAAGTCGGCGGAGGTGGTGGAGGCGGCACCGCCCCCGCGCGGCTGGTTGGTCTTCGACCCGGTGCAGTACCGCCAGGCCCCACCACCGGGAGCTGTGGCGGCATCCGGAGGCTGGTTGGCGCGCGTGGTGCCGAGCGGTCTGGCGCTACTACCCATCGGACAGGATCCCGGCGAAGCCGACTCGCTGCCGTTCGAGCCGAACCGCATGACCGTGACGGTGGTCTGCTCCGAGGAACCCGAGGTGTCACCGGTTGGAGCGCTGCGCTCGCTGCTCGACGGGTTGCCAATGAGCAGTCGTGAGCGCATGCGGCTGGTCACCGTCGAATCGGTGCCGCCGAGGCTGGCGGAGGAGATTCGTGAACTCGCCGATGTGTACGGCGCCCAGTTCGAACGCGGCATGTCCGCCGGCCCTGCGATCGGAATCTCGATCGAGCCTGCGGACGGGCAGAGAACCCTTGTGATGGAGCCGGTTTCGCGCAAAGTGGCGGATCCCTCCGGTGCGGATGCCGACGAGCCGGATCCGGGCGAGGCGAAGACACGGATCCTCCCGGTCCCAGGTGCGCCCGTGCTTCGGGAACCGGAAGCCGTTCTTCTCCCAGCGCCGAGGAGTCCTGCCGTTCCGGGTGGAGGCCACGGCTTTTCGGCCGCCGACCGGCAGGAATTCGCACGCTGGTCCGGCAAATACCTCCACGACGCTGTCATGCCGGTGGACGTCAGCATGACGAGCGCCAACGCCCGCATCGACTACGCGGCGGTTCGGCTCTACCTGGGGCGCGGCGAATGGTCGGGCGCTGCGCTGAACAACGCTCTGCGCAGTTCTGGGACGGAAGTCCCGGCCCACTATGTCGGCTGTCTCACGGCAGGTTTGACGCGGTTGCCGAGTTATTGCGGGGTGGTCTTCCTGCGCGTGACCGACCGCGCCGGGCTCGACTTCGCCTATTCGGCGGGCGATGTGCTCACGGAGCCGGCGTTCCTGAGCGCGATGGGAGCCCGAACCCGAGCCGCAGCGGAGGCCTGCGGCGCGGAGTTGGTGATCTGGTCGCGAACTGCGCGTCGCACGGCTGTGGTGAATCCGGATCTGGCCGACGAGGTGGTGTTCCCGGCGGGGAGCAGGTTCAAGGTGCTGGCCGTCGACCCGCCGACCGACGAAAGCTCCCTCGTCGTATTCCTGGTCGAGCTGCCGTCATCCGAGATCGAGGTGCCGGGCGAACCGGACCTGGAGGGGGTGCTGCTCAACGAGCTGCGAGCGGCTCTTCGGCGCGGGCGGCGCGACCACCCGGTCGAGATGACCGAGGCGCAAGCGGAGCGTTGCGACGTCCCGGTCGGTCTGGTGGCGCGCCGTCGAACGGAGGTGGACCACGCGGGCAGGTGAGGCGGTCGGGTGGCGGACGCGGCGAATCCAGTTCACCGCGACCCGTTGCCCGAACCGGTCGGGAAGTCGCCGGTGAGCATCGCTGCAGCCAACTCGACGCGGGAGCGGTAGCCCGACCTCGTGAACATGCGAGAAAGCCTTGCCGCCACGCTTTTCTCACTGGTTCCGAACACGGCGGCCAGCTGTCGGTTGCTCAGCCCTTCGGTTACCAGCACGGCCAGCAGCTGTTCGTTTTCCCGCAGGGTTGCGCTGCGGCCGGGCACGCTCACGTCGTGGTCCTGCATGTGCCGCCGCAGGCGCGCCCGCCACAGCAGGGCCCCCAACTGCCCCAGCAAGCAGTAGGCTTCCAAGAAGAGTTCCTCGGTCCGCAGGCCGGTTTGCGCGATCCGGCTGAATGCGACTGCCCTCTCGAACGGTGACGAACGTTCGCGCGCCAGCGCGATGGCAGCTTCGGCACTGCGCGGATCGCCCACCACGGCGGCACGGGCAACGAGGAGTTCGAGCCGCGCCTTGTCGGTGCCGAGCTTGTCCGCGACCCGGGCGAGCCGTCGAAGGCTGCGTTCGGCCTGCTCGTGCTCGCCATGCCTGGCTTGGTGGTACGCCAGGTCGGCCAGCAGGGTTTCGGTGCCGAACACGACGCCCCCGGCTTCGGCGCGGTGCAGTCCCGATCGCAGCAGGTCATAGGCGGCGTCGCCATCGCCGAGCAGCCGCACCACGGTGGCCTCCGCGTGATCCAGCACGTGCTCCAGTTGGCCGCACCGGGCTTCCGCGGCCAGGTTGCGCGCCCGACCCACCCAGCCTTGGGCCGTCAGCACCTGGATCGCGCCGTGGTGCAAGAACAACCTGCCGACCGGGTCTGCTGCGGGTTCGCCGCCGATGCTGCTCCGGGCGATCCGCATCGCCTGGTCCCAGTTCCCGGCGCGCCATTGCACCTGGAAGCGATCGGTATCGGACAGCCGGAATCCAGCGGAATCCGTTGGTTCAAGTGCTTCCCGAGCGGGCGAACCTCCTACCAACGCGAGCAACGACGAGTGATACGGGGACACTGCGTCGTCGCATTCTGCTCCACACATGACGGTTGCGGTGAAGTCGAAAGAACGCCCCCACCACGCGGCTGACGGGACCACCTCGGTCCACTGCGAGCGGTACTGCCGAAGTTCGGAACCTGCTTCCGCCCAACGGTTCAGCAAGCACAAGGCGATCGCGCGAATCAGCCCGCAGTGCCGTCGGTCCGGCGGAAGCCAGTCGGCGCTGAGATCGATGACCTGTTGCAGTTCGGATTTCTCGCCGCACGAGCCCAATGCGAGGACGCGGTGGAGCGCGAGCCGAACCCATTGCGGCTGCTGAAGCGGTGGCGGTCCAGACTCGAACACCGTCCGCGCACTGCGCTCCGCTTCGGCCATCCGCCCGTGGCGAAAGCAGGCCGCGCAATGCTCGGCCAGCACGGCCGCTCGCTGCCGGCGTGTCGGTGCGAGTGAAGCGGCGGCGGCCAGCCACCGAATGACGCGGGGGTCGTCATCGAAGGATTCGTCGTCGGCGTAGCTCAGCAGCTCACCGATCGACCGCGCGGGGTCTGCGAGAGTGCCCGCTTCCACGAGGAAGTCGGCGAGCACGCCATCGTTGCGCTGCGGGATGTCGCCGGTCCGCAGTGCGTTGACCGCCACCGATGCAAGCAGTCGGCGTTCGAAAGGGCCGACGGCTGCACGCACGGCTTCGCGCGCTGCGGGAAGGAAAAAGCGCCAAGACGGTCGTTCGTGATCTTCGGTGCGCGGTCGTCGGAGCGTGCGGTCGGCCTCCAGGTCCGCGAGGGTTTCCAGCACGCTCTGAGTGCTCGCTTTGAGCGCTCGACCGGTGAGTTCGACGGCGTCCGCACCCAAGCTCTCGTAGGTCGCCATGCATTTGGTGACTCGCCACCGGAACCCGTCGGTGGTCCGCAGCCCGGGCACCGCATTGAGGCTGACCGGCGGCACGCTGCTTCCCCGGCGCAGCACGGCGTGCCGGTCCACGAACCGGATCACACCGGTCTGCCGGCATGCAGCGGCGCTCGCGAGCAGCAGGGCCGGATTGCCGCGGCTGGCGTCGTGCAGGGCTGTGACCACGGATGCATCAGGGACGGCACCGACCACACGGGCCAGCGCAGCCGCGCTTTGCTGCTTCGTGAAGGGGCGGATCGACCGGCTGCGGGCGAGACCACGGCGGAGCAAGCGGTCGAGGGCCCGGGAGTGTGCATCGCGTGTGGGGTCGCGGCGCATGGCGGCGACGATCGTGCATTCCGCGCCGACCAGGTGCTCGGCCAAGACCGAGAGCAGCTCAGCGGATCCGTCATCGGCCCAGTGCGCGTCGTCGACGAGGACCACCAACGGAGCGAGCCGGCGCAGCACCACCGACATCGCTACCGCGAGTTGGTGTTCCGTCGCTGGCCCAGCTATTCTCTCGCCGCTCTTGGCCAATGCCGTCATCACGGATGAGGTCACGGCTCCGTTCTCCGCGGAGGTGACGGCGGCCAACAGGCGATGCGCGGCGCAGAAGGTCGTGAGACGGTCGCCTTCAGCCAACCGCAAGCGCACCAACCTGGGAGACTGCACCCGAACGCTCAAGGCGTCGAGCAGCGCGGAGCTACCGATTCCGGCTGTTCCCAGCAAGGCCATCACCGGCACGGAGTCGTCCGCCACCACGTCCAGCACGACACGCACCAGGTCGTCCCGCCCGACGAGGGACGGACGTTCGTCGGTCACCGCGGAACGGACGACCGGTGTCTGGTCCTGCCGGTTCGCTGCTGTCGTGTACCCAACCAGCACGATCGGTAACTCCTTCCCAGTTGACGGCACGCACACGCTTGCCAGCCCGGGGAGACCCGCGCAGTCGCGAGAATTCTCCCTACCCGAAGCATCGTCGATCTCAGTTCTCCGCCGACACCTGCTGTTGGGGGGTATCAAGACGGGGAGTGTTGCCACGCGTGCGGGTGCCTGCTTCCGTTCTCCCGGAGACGTCCGGATGGCAGTTGGTGGGCGGGTTCGTCGAGCGGGAGGAACGGGACGATGATCCGGGAGAGCGGAGCGGTCGTCGGCCGGGACGGAGAGCGGGCCGCGCTGGCGGAGTACGTTCGCCGGGGCGTCGTCGTGGACGTTCGCGGCGACATCGGGGACGGCAGGACGGCGCTGTTGGACGCGGCTTGCGCGGACTGGGCCCGGGACGGCACTCCTGTCGTCAAGACGACTGCCTGCGGCGTACGGCCGTTGGACACCGTGGATGCGCTGCTCGACACCGTCCGGGAGCAGTTCGACCTGACCGCGAGCCCGCGTCTGCTCGAAAGCATCGCCACCGCAACGAGCCTGCGTTCCCGGTTCCGGACGGGCGGCAACGTGCTGGGGCTCGCCCATGAGGTCGGGCGCGCACTGGCCTGGGCGGTGGGCGGGCAGCGCGGCGGGGTCGCCGTCATCGACGACGTGGACCGGGCCGATGCCGTCTCCAGGACCGCGCTGGCCACGATCGCCGCGACGGTGTGCTCTGCTGGAGCTGCGGTGGTCTTCTCCGCCCGCCGCGGTAGCCCCACTCCGCTGGACGTGCTGGTTTCCGAAACCGTAGAACTCGCACCGCTTTCGGACGCCGACGTCCGCATCATGCTCGCCCGGCGAGTGCCACGGTTCCCGCTTGACGTAGCGGTGGTCGATGCGCTGCGCACGGCACTGGGGCCGCTGTTCCGCAACCCCGGCACTGTCCTGCAGACGCTGTTCGCGCTGTTGGCCGACCAACAGCTGGTAGTGGTCGACGAGCACTGGTGCCTGACCGCCCGGGGCGAGGAGATAGCCCTACCCGTCGATCACTGGTTGCTCCGCCCGTTGCGCCAGGATGCGTTGGCCGCGATGCTCTCGGCGCGGAGCCCCTTCAAGCTGGAGCACCTCGCGGACCTGGCTGACGTGGTGGGAGCGGACCTGGGGGAAACAGGTCTGCTGCTGGACGAACTGGTCGCCACCGGGGTTCTCGATTTCTCCGAATCCGGGAGCTCGGTGTCGTTCGCGGTTCCGGCACTGGCTGCCGCGGCAGGGGCAGTGGCGGACGAGGCGCTCGTCGCCGAATGCCGAGCAGCCCTGCGCGAGCACAGCCCGCGATCGACCTCCCGGGCAGGCCGGTCGGATCGAGCGTTCGTGACTGCACCGTCCCAGCGGGACCCGGGATGGTTGGGAATGCTGCGAGATCACGTGCGGGCGCGGGTCGCGGCGGCGAGGTTCGACGACCTCCACGCCGAATTGCGTCGGTGCTTCCCGGAAATCACCGCAACAGCACCTGATCCGATGCACCCCGATCGCCAGGCGCTGGACGAGATCCTGGCAGCCTGGATCGGTGCGCTGCTGCACGAATGGCGCACGGACTTGCTGCCGGAGGTGGTCGCCGAGCTGCGGTCGGCCGGGGTGGCCTTGCCGGAGGACTTCGCGGAATCCCTCCTGGAAGCCGTTTCCAGGGCGGACTGGCGGACGGCGGCGGCCCGGCTCGAAACGGTGTCGGCGTCCTGCGCCGGCTTCCTCGCGCTGTTGGGAGCGCTCACCGGCGACCACAGGGCGTTCATCGAGGCAACCAGCAGCTGGCCCAGGCTCCGGCGGATGGCCGGCGATGACCTGCGTGAGGTTGTCGCGCACGGCGATCTCGCCACTGTCCTGGAATGCGCGCTCGGCGTCCGGTACGGATCCGTCGAGCACAGCGACGCGTCCGAATACCAGCGGATGCTGCGCGCCTACCACGCGGGAGACCGGGAACGGGCGTTGTCGCTCGCGCGGAGGATGGAAGCGCGTGACCCCGGCCGTCGCAGCTCCCCGTTGCGGCAACTCTCCCGAGTGCTGGCCGGTGAGATCTGCGCCGACGGCGGCGACTTCGGCCGCGCGGCGCAATGGCTGAGGGGATCTTCGCACCGGATGTTCGGCGGCCACCTGGTGAGCTGGGCGCGCTGTGGTCTGCGCTACCGCACGGGCAAGGCCGCGGCAGCGGTCCACCACGGATGGCGGGAGTACCGCGAACACCGCAGCTGGGGACGCACGTCCGGGCTGGAGAAGCTCCTCGGTCGGCTGATCGACTGCTCGACCCGCGAAGGCGATCAGCACATGGCCGAAATCCTGCTCGACGAGCTGGAGGAACTCGACCAGGTGGTCCGGTCGGGATCGACGCGCACCGCCGTGCTGCTCGCGCACGGACTCGTCCGGCGTGACCGCGGCAAGACCGTCGAATGCGTGCGCCTGGCGCGGGAGCGCGAGGACGCGCCTTCGGTGGCGCGGGCCTGCCTGCTGCTGAGCGATCTCAGCGAGGACCCGCAGCCCTGGTTGGCGGAGCTGTACGCGTTGACCAAGCGGCACGGTTCGTCCCGGAGTCGCGCGAACCTGGTCGGCGCGATGCGGCGGCGCGGAATGTGGTTGCCCAGGCAGCGCAGCAGGGACGATTCCTTCGCGCACACCGAGGCCAGGGTGGCGCAGCTGGTCAGTAACGGCTGCACCAATCGGCAGATCGCCGCGGTTCTGGAAGTCAGCGAGAAGACCGTCGAAAGTCATCTGACCAGGATCTTCGCCCGAACCGACTGCCGAACCCGGGTCGAGCTGGCCGCCGCCTGGCTGGAGGGGCGAGTGACGGAGACAACGGCGTGACAACCCGCGCTGCGAGCCAGCCGCGGCAGGAGAAGAGGACCGGCAGATGATCTCGGTTTCCCAGGTGGTGCCGGGCGGTTTCCGCACGGTCTCGCAGGCCGTCAACGCGGCACCCGAGGGCGCGACGATCAGCGTGGCACCCGGTCGCTACCGCGAGAACCTGGTGCTGACCAGGGACGTCACGATCGTGGCCGAGGACGGCCCGGGGACGGTTCTGATCAGTTCCGATGCCGGCGCAGTGCTGGAGGTGGCGGCCGCGGTTGCGCTCAGCGGCGTCGAACTGCAGGGCAGCGACGCCGAACAGGCGCCGGTGGTGGTGGGATCCGGGCGTCTGGTGATGGTGGAATGCGCGGTCCGAGGTGACTCGTGGGCTGCGGCTCACGCCCACGGCAGCGGAAGTCTGGTGCTTCGCGACTCGCATGTCAGCAACCCGGCGGGGGCCGGTGTGGTGGTCACGTCACGGGCCGGGAGTTCGGTGCACAACTCGACCTTCGAGGACCTCGGCACCTCGGCCGTCGTGGTGGCCGATCGCGGTCTGCTGGACGTGCGCGGCAGCACCGTCCGGAAGAGCGGTGGGAACGGCTTCTACCTGAGCGGGAGTGCCGAGTTCACCGCCGTGGATTCCGGGATTGTCGACTGCGGCGACAAACCCGCGGTAGCGGTGGAGAACCACGCCACGGCGGTCCTCCGGCGGATATCGGTTCGCGGGACGGCGGGCCTCGGTTGCTTCCTGAAGACCACCGGCCCAGTCGAACTCACCGAATGCACCGTCGAGGACTCTGCCGCGGAAGCGTTCCTCGTGGAGGGGACCGGTCGTCTCGCGCTGCGGGATTGCGAGGTGCGTCGCAGTGCACGGCACGGCATGCGGTTCTCCGGTGCGGCGACCGCAGCGTTGCAGAACTGTCGAGTGTCTGATGTGGCTGGTGCGGGCGCGGTTGTTGAAGACCGGTCCACTGTGGAATGCGATGGGCTCGAAGTGCGGGCTTGCGGGGAAGACGGTCTCCAGCTGACCTCCAAGCAGGAGTCCGTGTGGCACAGGTTGACAGTCCGCGACTGCGCGCACAACGGCATCGTGGTCCGCGGCGCCGACGTGCGCTTCGAAACGCTCGAGGTCGAACGGGCCCAACGGGCCGCCATGGAACTCGCAGCGGGCGCGCACGTCCTGCTCCGGGGATGCAGCGTGCGGGACGCAGGCGGGGCGGGGGTCACCGTCTCCGACGCGATGCTCACGGTGGAGGAGGGTGATCTGCACGGCTGCGGGGGCGATGGAGTGCTACTCGCCGACGGAGCATCTGGGGTGCTGGTCCGCTGCCGGATTCGGGAAAGCGGCGGCCACGGTGTTCAGGTCGCCGCCACGACGAAGGCGCGTGTGACCGACTGCGAACTCCTGGGCAACGCCGGCGATGGCATCCGAGTCGCCACGGACCGCGAAGTCGTCGTGTGCGACTGCTCGTTGCGCGAGAACGGCGGCGCCGGGCTGCGCCAGCAAGTGGTATCGACATCGATCACGTTCGAGAACACCGAAAGCAGCGGCAACGGCTTCGCGGACGCCTTCGGCACCTCGCAGGCTGCGCCCGCTGCTGTCCCGGTGGAACATGCGGCACCAGGCGGTGGAAAACCGGCTGAGAGGCCGCCGGCGGACGAACTCCAGGCTCTGGTCGGCCTCGAGAACGTCAAGCGCGAAGTGGCCACCTTGGTCAACCTCAACCGGATGGCGAAACTCCGCGAGGAAGCGGGCCTTTCCGCCCCGCCGATGAGCAGGCACCTGGTCTTCGCGGGTGCTCCGGGAACCGGCAAGACCACGGTGGCCCGGCTCTACGGCGCGATCCTGGCCGAGCTCGGGGCGCTCCAGTCCGGTCACCTGGTGGAGGTCGCGAGGGCCGATCTCGTCGCGCAGATAGTTGGTGGGACGGCGATCAAGACGACGGAGGCGTTCCGCGAGGCGATCGGTGGCGTGCTGTTCATCGACGAGGCGTACACGCTGAGCTCGCAGTCGGGTGGCACTGGTCCCGACTTCGGACGCGAAGCGATCGACACCCTGGTCAAGCTCATGGAGGACCACCGCGACGAGGCGGTGGTGATCGTCGCGGGGTACTCCCGGGAGATGGCGGACTTCCTGGCTACCAACCCGGGCCTGGAATCGCGGTTCAGCCGGACAGTCGAGTTCCCCAACTATTCCGCGGAGGAACTGGTGACCATCGTGCGGCAGCAGTGCTCGCGGCACGACTACCAGCTCGACGAACGAGCCGCGGAACTGCTGGTGCGGTATTTCGAAGACATGCCCAAGGACGCCACCTTCGGAAACGGCCGAACGGCGCGGAAGACCTTCGAGCTGATCGTGGACCAGCAGGCATCGCGCCTGGCGGCCGCGCCCTCGGTCGCCACGTCCGACCTGACCCGCCTGCTGCCGGATGACCTCGCCTTCGCGCAGCTAGTCCCGTCTCGCAATGCGCTCGCCGATGAAGGTGGGCGCAGCGTGCATTCTTGAGCGGCAGCGGGCCGGTGGTGCCCATGCTACTGCCGCAACCCACTGATGTGTCCTGAGTTTCGTGGAGTCGGGTTACTGGGTTCTAGGCTACTGTCAGGGTTGTCGGTTGGAGTCGTTCGTACTCGATGGGTGTGAGCATGCCGAGTGCGCTGTCGGCGTTGGCGGTTGTAGAAGATCTCCAGGTAATCGAAGATGGCGTTGGCCAGCTCGATCCGTGTTTTCCACTTCCGAGTTCGGCATGGACCCGGTGAGCTCCGTAGGTTCCGCGGGAGTCGGTGTGGATCTGCAGGATCACGTCGGTCAGCCATGCGTGCCGCAGTGCCCGCGCCGAGGGTGCACGTTGCACCAGGCGTAGTAGCCCGACTCGGATACGCCCAGGACGCGGCAGGTGACCTTGGGCAAACTCACCCCGGTCGAGTTTGAGACCATCTACACCGCCGCTCAAGCGGCCTGAACCCAGTCAACCCCCAGTGACAACCGAACACTGGGCAGACCCCACTGCCCGGGCGTGGAGTTTGGGCGGTTGCTGGTCTTCCGCAGTTTGAGGTCGCCGTAGTTGGCAAGCTGTCCACGATGAGTGGCCCGAAAACGGCGGTGGTGTCAGCGCCGGACTGGACGGCCGATGTTCTCCAGCGGCAGCGAGGTGGTGGCGCAACGCTTGCGGGCCTGGGCGCGCTTGGTTCCCGGGCCCTCGTCGACTGGCCTGGGCCTGACGCGCCTGCGTGGTTGTCGTGTGCCTCGATCAGCCTGCTAATGCGGTCATGCTTGGTTTCTGGGCTGCGCCCGGTGGTCGGCGGCGGTGGTGACGTCCGCGAGGTGCGGCCAGCGGGGTTGATCACCCTTCGGTTCGTCGCCCAGTATCGTCACGCGGTGCCCGATCCTGCGTTCGGTGTAGTCGTTGACGGCGTAGTGCTGGGTGGTCCGGTTGTCCCACAGTGCGATCGCGCCCGGCCTCCAGCTGAACCGGCAGATGTTCTCCGGGCGCTCCGCCACGGTGAAGAGGTGTTCGAGCAGCACGTCGCTCTCCGCGCGGCGCAGCTGGGGGATGTTCATGGTGAACATCCGGTTCACGTACAGCGATCGTCTGCCGGTCACCGGGTGCACGCGCACCACCGGGTGTTCCGCCTCGAAGGAGGTGCCGTTCGGGTGCACGAAGGCGTGCACGGCCGTCAGTCCGCTCAGGAAGTCCCTGAAGGGTGCGGAGAGGGCTTCGTAGGCCAGGTACTGGTTGCTCCACATCGTGTCGCCACCACGTGGCGGGCACTGCACGATCTGCAGGATGGACGCGATCGGAGGTTTCGCCGCGAAGGTCACGTCGGTGTGCCAGACATCGGCCTTCGCGCCCTGATCTGAGTCGAGCACCACGATCTCCTGATGCTCGTCCATCTTGGGCAGGAAGGGATGCACTTCCAGCGCGCCCAGGAAGCGGCCGAAGTTCTTGTGGGCTTCGGGGGAGAGCGGATCGGCGTCCGGGAAGAAGAGCACGAGGTTCTCCATAAGCAGCTCGTGCAGCTGCCCGAAGGATTCCCCGGTCAGCCCCTCCAGATCCAGCCCGCGCACCTCGGCGCCCAGCGCTCCAGAAGCAGGGCGCACGTCAAGGTCGAAGCTGCTGCTCGCCATTCGTCTTCACCTCATTGTTGCTCGATGTCAGCTGTTTTCGGGCATGACGATGCGGATTTGCTTCGTCGGGGATCGGTTTCCGGTGCGGAACCGGAGCGCGCCGTCGCGGTTGTTGACGCGACGGAAGACGGGAAGTAAGGATGGAAATGGCGGTGGTGGTCGGGTATTCAACTCGAGAGGAACTTGATTTCCATGGATTCTGCGGAATCTCAAGAGCGTGCAGTCGATGCGAGTGCTGAGCTTGCTGGACTTATCGATCTGGCAACGCCTTTCGCGATTCGCGTCGCGGTGACGATGCGGCTGCCGGAGCTGGTGTCCAAGGGTGCGACTGAACTCGGCCCACTCGCGGCCGCTGCGGGAGCACATCCGGAATCCCTGGAACGGCTGCTGCGCCACCTGGTCCACATTGGACTGTTCACGGAGGCGGAGCCGGGTGTCTACGGGCTGACGGACTTGTCCCGCCAGCTGCTCTCCGCGGACAGCACGTGGTTCCGGAGCTGGCTCGACGTGGAGGGGCCCGGTGCCCGGATGGACCTGGCCTTCAGCGGCATGCTGCACTCCATCCGCACCGGCGAGTCGTCCTACGGTGCCGTGCACGGTACCCAGTTCTGGGACGACTACCAGCGGAACGACGGCCTGCGGCGCTTCTTCGGCGACGTCATGGCAGCCCACGCCTGGCAGACCGGGCCGGTGCTGGCGGCGGAGTTCGACTGGGAGTCCGTTCAGACCGTCATCGACGTGGGCGGCGGGCAGGGGGCGTTGCTCGCCGAGGTCGTTCGGGCCAATCCGCACCTCCGTGGCGAGGTCCTCGATCTTCCGGCGGTAGCCCCGGAAGCCGACCAGGCCTTGAGCGAGGCGGGCATGGCGGGCACGATCTCCTTCGTGCCCGGCAGTTTCTTCGATCCGCTGCCGCCCGGACGGGACGTCTACGTGGTCTCCCGCGTGCTCACGGACTGGAATGACGAGGACGCGGTGCGGATCTTGCAGCGCTGCGCCGAAGCCGCCGACGACAGCAGCCGGGTGCTGGTCGTGGAAGTCCTCGCCGGCGTCGACCACGCCAAGTACAACACCTCCTTCGACCTGCAGTCCCTGGTCCTGCTGGGCGGCCAGGAACGCAGCGTCGCGGACTTCGAGGCGTTGGTGGACAAGGCCGGGCTGAGCCTGGTCGAGTCCCGCACCTGGCCCGGTGGCCTCGTCGTGGTGGAGTGCGGACTGCCGCGGTGACCCCGGTGCGGCGCCGGTCCTCATGCCCATCGGGGTCGGCGCCGCGCCCGCGGATCTGGTAGCAACCCGAGTTGGCAGAGCCGGTCGAACAGCGAGAGCGGGTGCAGACCGAGACCGGCGAGGTTGTGCATGACGGTGAAGCTGAGTCGCTGGTTGGCACCGGTGTTGCGGAGCGCCCGCTGGCCGAGCGTGCGGCCTACCCGCGACAGCTCGGTCAGCATGCGCGCGGCGTTGTGGCTGATCTTGCCGATCTGGATCAGTTCGGGCATGCGTCGCTCCTGGTACTCGAGCAAGGCCGTGTCGACATCGGATGTTTTGAGGGACGGAGCTCGATCGGCTAGGCACGTGGCCAAGGCGTGAGCGTCGTAGATAGCGCTGTTCATGCCTTGGGCCGCCATCGGATGTACGGAATGTGCAGCCTCGCCGACCAGTGCCATGCCGGGTGCGGACAGCCCGTCGGCGACGAACCGGGCAACCGGCAGCATCTGCCGATCGTCCAAGCTGTTTCGCAACTGGTCCTCGAACGCCGCCAACTCGGGTAGTTCCGCGATCAGCGCGTCTCCCCAGCCTCGCATCGCGTCGTGATCCATGCCGCGCAGTTCGTTCGGTTCTGCCTGGACGTAGAGCCGAACCCGGTCTCCAGGCAACGGATAGCGCATGCGTAGACCGCGGTCGGTGACGTGGGCGGTCACTGCTTTCTCCGCGGCTGGCACATCGGGGATGTCGAGGGCGACCAGCCGGTGCGAGTAGTCCTTCCGATCCGCGCCGATACCGGCAGCACGCCGAAGCCGCGACGAAACGCCGTCGGCCGCGATCACCAGCGGCGCACGAACTTCCCGCTCGGATCCGGCTTCCCGCACGACGAGCCCGGCGACTCGTCCGGCGTCGTTGTGAACAGTCCCGCGCACCGTCACACCCCGGCAGAGCAAGACGTTGTCCGGCAAGCTGTCGATGAGTGCGCTCAGGATCGACTCGTGGTCGGCCGACAGCAGCCAGTTGGTCGTGTCCGGTAGCTGCGCGTAGTCCAGGGACATCCGAGCTTTCCCGCCGTCTCCGCAGGCGACGAGCGCGGAAAGTCGTATCGATCCCCGGTGCTCCAGGAGTTTGGTGACACCCCACGCGTCCAGGATCTTCAACGCCCCGGGCTGCAGCACTTCGCCCTTCGGTACCCGGGGCACCCTTGACTGCTTCTCGAAGACCAGAACCTGCAACCCCAGCGAACTGAGCGCATGCGCGGCTGCCAAGCCTCCCACGCCCGCCCCGCAGACCACGACAGTGCTGTTCATCGCGCCTCCCGCACGGTGTCGCAACAGGACGCTGGCGCATGCAGGGCGAGGCTGACTTGCGGGCCGGAGGGCCACAGCGCAGTGGGGGAGCTCATGTCGGCTGGCCCTCCTTGTCGTCGGCGGCGATTTCGTACTTCGACCGCATCGAGGCCTGGGTCCACAGGCTGAACACCAACATCAGCCCGAGCAGTGGAACGACTGTGGCTGCGGGAACAGTGCGAGCCAGGACAGCACTGGCGAGAACGAGGCGTTCGGCGACCAGGAGCTCGTGCGCTCGCAGCGCGCGGGCCTGAGTCAGCGTTGGCGCCAGGGACAGCAGCGGCAGCACTGCGACCGAACCAACGCAGGCCGCAACGACCAGCAGCACCGGGTAGCCGAGCCGGTGCGGAAGTAGGAGTCCGAGCGCGGCGGTGACGATCGTTGCGGCGTACAGAGCCGCGGCCAGCCGGGTGGCGTGACGAATCCCGCTGCGCACGGGTACCGACCGGTAGCCGGCGGCGCGATCACCGTCCACGTCGCGCAGCGTGCCGACGAGATTGGACGCCGCATCGTGCAGCAGGAAGACCACGGAAAACGCGACTGCCGCCCACCCGGGCAGCGGAGTCACGACCATCGCACCGATCAGGAACGCCAACGCGGTGATCAGGCCGCGTACCAGATTTCCTGAGAAGCCGCGCGCCTTGCAGAACTTGCTGTAGGCCACGATTCCGCTCAGCGCCAGTACGACCAGCAGCAGCGTGCGCCAGTTCGCCCACGCCAGCAGCACTGCCGCGGCGATCGCGAGCCCCGTGCCGCAAGCGAGCGCGGTCCTGGGCGCCAGCCTCCCAGACGGGATCGGGCGCTGCGGTTTCGCAATTCGGTCCAGCTCCCGGTCGAAGTAGTCACCGAGGTAGTGCCCGGCCAACCAGCCGAGTGCGGTCCCGCATCCGGCGATGGCGAACTCGGTGAGTCCGGAAGCGCCGCCGACACCTGCCCCCGCGACGCCTACGAGCACCGGATGGCAAAGCGTGTACGGCCGCCAGATCTGCACGTGCGCCCAAGAGATTCGGCGTGTTGCCGCCCATCGGTCGCGCATCGCTACCGGCTCCGGGCGATGGCCAGATCGGCGATGGTCAGCATCAGGTCGACCGCGGCCGTCCCCGGCAGGTTCGCGATGCTCTCGCGGGCTCTGGTGATCTCCTCGGCGGCGTGCTTCCGACTGAGCTCCAGCGCTCCGGTGGTGATCAGGAGCGTTCGCATGAGCCGGTGCGAATCCGCCGTTGGCATCCGGCCCGACAACGCTTCGGCGAACCGGTTCCGGTCGGCATCCCCTGCGGACTGGTAACCGACGAGCACCGGGAACGTCGGGCGCAGATTGGCCACATCGCTGGTGGCCGGTTTGCCCGTGGTCGGGGCGGCCGCCAGGTACGGCAGCAGGTCGTCGAACATCTGGAAACCCACGCCGAGGTGCTCGGCGTACCGGGTGGTGGCCTCGATGTGTTCGGCGGTTGCACCGCCGAGGATCGCTCCGGCTCGGCAGGCACCCCGGAACAGCGCGCCGGTCTTGAGCGCCACCATTTCCCGGTAGTCGTCGACCGGGCAGTTCAGCTCGCCGACCATTCCGGACTCCCGGACCTGGCCTCGACAGACGTCGGATCCCGCGGTGGCCAGGACCCGGGCGGCCTCGAGCACGGCGGCGGGCTGCACGGCCGTGCATTCGAGGAGCGTGCTGACCATGTTCAAGATCAGGAAGTCGCCAGCGACCAGCGCGTCGGGCACGCCGAAGTGGGTGTGCACGGTGGGCTGGCCCCGGCGCAGCTCGTCGTCGTCGATGATGTCGTCGTGAACCAGCGTCGCCACGTGCAGGTATTCCACCGCCAAGGCGGCGGGGAGCAACCGGGAGCTATCACCGCCGGTGGCCTCTGCTGAAGCGAGCAGCAGCATCGGTCGCAACATCTTGCCGGGTGCCAGAAGCGCGTAGCCGGCCATCTGCTCGGTCCGCTCCGCGACCGTCGACCACCTTCTCCGCATCTCGCAGTTGAGCAGTTCAGTCAGTTCCGGGGAGCTGAATTCGGCTGCTGCTGCGCAGGTTTCGGCTTTGGTCATGTCACGAGCGCTCGGCGGTAACCGACTGCGACACCTGGGCCTCGTCGCCCGGCGGTTCGTCTCCGCTGAGGAAACGCCGGGTCAGTTCGAGCAAGGCGTCGTTGGCCTCGGGCGTGCCGACCGTCACCCGGACCCCGGCGTTGTCGGCGAGCGTCCGCACCTCGACGCCACCAGCCGAGCAGAAGCGCACGAACGAGTCGTTCGCCTCGCCGAGTGGCAGCCAGTGGAAGTTGCCGTGACTGCGGGGCACCGCCAGGCCGAGTGCCCGCAGCTGTGCGTGCACCCGGTCTCGTTCGGCGGCGACCTTCGCGCATCGCTCCCGCATGGCCTCCTCGGCCCGCAGCGCGACGATCGCGGCATCTTGCGACACGGTGCTGACCCGGAAGAAGAACGAGCCGGGCTGGAGTTTCGCGACCACCACCTCGTCCGCGATCAGGTAACCGACCCGGAGCCCGAGCAGCCCGTGGGACTTGGAGAAGGTGCGCACCACGCACACGCGCGGATCCTCATCGGCGAGCCGGACACCGTTGGCGATCGCCGATTGATCGGCGAATTCGGCGTAGGCCTCGTCGATCAGCACGAGGACGTCGTCGGGCAGCCGGTCCAGGAACGCTCGCATCTCGGCTTCGTCGAGCACGGTCCCCGTCGGGTTGTTCGGATTGCACAGCAGCACGACCTTGGTCCGCTCGGTGACTGCGTCGGCCATCGCCGCCAGGTCGTGCATGTGCTCGCGGAGCCCTACCGGTACGGCCTCAGCGCCTGCATTGCGCACCAGCAGCGGGTACATCTCGAACGACGGCCACGCGTGCACGACCTCGCCGCCGCCCGCCAACGCGGTGAGGAATTGCTGCAGGAGCGCTCCTGATCCGGGACCGACGAACACCCGCGCGGAATCCACCCTGAAATGCCCGGCGATGGCCTGCGTCAACCTGGTGGACATTGCGTCGAGCGTCAGGTTGACCCGACTGGCGCCGTCCACAATAGCTTCGTGCACACCTGGTAGCGGTGCCGAGAAGTTCTCGTTCAAGGACAGCTGGTGCCGAGCGGTAGTCACAGGCTGATCTCCGTTCATGACGTGCGCGTGCGTCTGCTGCGCAGATCGGAATCCGATCCGGCTGGGAGCAGCGAAAGGTGAACAGGTTTGACCGGAATGCAGAAGTTGGGATTCGGGTCGGGCAGATCGGAGACTTTCGGTCGACTCGTTGCGAAACCGGCGCGATGGCAGGCAGATTCAGACTGTCTCGTCGACTATTCGAGATAACGATCTTGATTACATCGGCCAGATGTCATCGCGTCAACGAGTCCGAGTGAGGAAGTGCGCGAACGTACGTGGATGTTGCCCGAATGGGCAAAGATTCATCACCGGTGCGGTTCGTCGTGGACGCGTAGCCGGAAGGCCTGGCCGGGTCAGGAGTGGCTGAGTATGGTGAGTCACGCACGAGATCAGTTGACGTGCAACGAATTTCGCTGGATATCGGCTATTGCGGTACCGGCGACGTACCCGGTGGAAAGGCTGTCGCCGCGTTAGCGGTCGTGCTCAGGAGTGCAGATGTCGCCACTCCCAGGAAGTTCACCTCGCGGCCGTGAGGCATCGAATCCCACGACAGGGCTGGAGGAATCCGCATGACGACGGTGCAGGCCGACCCCGATCCGTTTCCGGACGCGCTTGACGAGGCGATCTGCGAGGGGGCGGAGGCGCTGTTCGTCGCTCAGCGGGCTGATGGAGTGTTCGACTACAGCGAGGACAATCTGACCTCGACGCTGGGGACGGTGGGTGCGCTGTCTGCGCTGCATTACGCCGATCGGGATGGCAGCGCCGATCTGATCGCCGCAGGCGCCGGGTGGCTCAGGCGCACCCAGAACACCGACGGCGGCTGGGCGATGGTTCCCGGCCTGGTCAGCGAGGCCGGGCCGACGGCGGTCAGCTCGGCAGTCCTCCACCTGGTCGACCCCGGGGGCAGCTCGGCGTCGGTGCGGGCCGGGCAGCGCTGGATGGCGGACTTCGGCGGCTTGGACGCGATCCCGCACCCCGAAGTGGTCGCGTGGTGCCGTCAGTACTACGGCTTCGTCGGCTGGCTGGCTCCAGAGGAGATGCGCCGCTTCCCACTGGAGGTGGCACTGTGGCCGGGCTTGTACCGCAGGCTGTTCGACCTGCGCATCCCGATGGCGTTCGCGCTCGGCCTCGCCCAGGCCCGGCACAAGCCGCTCACGCGCTTCCAGCGGGTGCTGGCGCGCCTGGGGAAGCCGAACGCGCTGAAGGCGATCCGGCAGGTCTACGAGCACGAGGGCTCGACCGGGGCTTGGTGCGAGAACGCCTGGGTGACCGGTCTCGTCTGCACCGGTCTGGCCCGTGCGGGCCTGGCGCCGGACATGGTCGAAGCCGCAGTCGGCTGGTTCCGCCGGACGATGCACCCCGACGGCTGGTGGCAGACCGGTCCGCTCGACGCGGCGTGGACGATGTATGCCGCGCGCGGCCTCGCCGAGGCCGGTTACGAGGATGACCCGAGGCTGGCTTCGTCGGTCGGGCTGTTCGTCCGCCTCCAACAGCACCGTCCGTTCCTCGCCTTCGGGTGCCCACCGGGCTACTGGGGCTGGGCGGGCACCGAGGGCTGGCCCTCGACCTTGGAAACGGGCGAGATCCTTTCCGTGTTGTGCCGGCTGCCCGGCGAGCACCAGGCGAGTGCGGTCGAGCGGGGCGTTGACTGGCTGACCCGTGTGCAGGACACCCGAGGCTCCTGGGGACTTTGCGTGCGCAACACCAAGGTCGCCAACAGCGGGCCGTGCCCGATGACCACCGTGCAGGCTGTCGATGCGCTGCTCGACGCGGGCGTCCCGGTGGACGACCGCCGGGTGCGTCGTGCGCTGCGCTGGCTCGCCAAGGCCCAGCTGCCGGACGGTGCCTTCGAATCGGTGTGGTACCGGCACCACACGATGGCTACCGCCGCCGTGCTCGAGACCTTCTCCAAAGCCGGTTTGGCGGAGGGTGGGACCGCTCGCCGCGCGAAGGCGTGGTTGGAACGTGCCCGGCTGTCCGACGGTTCGTGGGGTGACGGGCACGATGCGCCCGCCACCGTCGAAGAGACCGGGTGGGCGATCTCGGGTCTGCTCGCCGCGGGAGTCGATCCGGCTGACGTGCGTCCCGGCGTGGACTGGTTGCTGGAGAGACGGACGCCCGGCGGTGGGTGGCCGGCGGAGAGCGTCCACGAGTACGTGCGATACGTGAGCCGGTACAGCAACCCCGCGTTCACCCAGGGCATGGCCCTTCGCGCGCTCGGCCGCTACCGGGATGCGGTGCGCTTATCCCGCGCGTCCGTTTCGGCAGGGCTCTGATCGCGCGATTGCGCTGCTGGTTCACCGGATGTTCTGAAGAACGGAGAACTCATGACAGGTTCGATGCAGGAGGATTCCTTCACCGAGCACTACTGGCGAGACCCGCACGGGGCGCTCGCCAGGACGCGTGAGACCTGCCCCGTCCGCGAGGTCGACTTCGAGGGTGGACGGACCTGGTTGGTCACCCGGTACGCCGACGTACGAGCGGGGCTCGCCGACGAGCGGCTGGCGAAGGACTGGCGGTCCAGCCTGGCCGCCGAGGAACGCGCATCCGCGCCGGCCGGCCTACCCGCCCCGATGTCGCACATGCTGACCTCGCTCGACCCGCCGGAGCACACCCGGCTGCGGAGCCTGGTCACCCAGGCGTTCACCACCCGCCGGATCTCCAAGCTGCGCCAACGCGTCGAGTCCGTTGCCGAGGAACTACTGGCAGATCTGCCCGAGGACGAACCGGTCGACCTCGTCGCGAGCTACGCGATCACGCTACCGATGGTGGTGATCAGCGAGCTGCTCGGCGTCCCCGAGATCGATCGCGACGAGTTCGCGCGCCTGTCCACCATCCTCATCGACGAATGCCCCGAACCCGAGCTGCGGCGTGCCTCCGCGCAGATGGCCACCTACCTGGAGGGGCTGGTCGCAGCCAAGCGCGCTGTGCCGGACGACGCGCTGCTCTCCGGGCTGATCATGGCATCCGACGAGGACGACCGGCTCTCCGACCTGGAGATCGTGGCGATGGCCATGTTGCTGCTCATGGCAGGACACGAGACCACCGCGGTGTTCATCACCAACAGCGTCCGCGCCTTGGTGGCCGACGATTCCGCGCGCCAGCGCCTGGCCAGCCCGGAATCGGTGCCGCCGCTGATCGAGGAACTCCTGCGCTGGCTCTCGCCCGCCCTCAACGCCTCGCTGCGGTTCGCCACCCAGGACCTGGAGATCGGCGGGGTCGAGATCCCCAGGGGCGCCTCGGTCATGCTGTCGACGGGCGCGGCGAACCGTGACCCGGCGCGGTTCGAGGAGCCGGACGTGCTGGATCCCGACCGGAACACCGCTGGCCACCTCGCCTTCGGCTACGGCATTCATCGATGTCTGGGTGCGGCCCTGGTCCGACTGGAGGGGGAGGTCGCACTGGCCGCACTGTTCAACCGCTTCCCGCGACTGCGCATCGTGAGCGAACCCGCCGAGCTGACCTTCCGCCGCAGCGTCCACGTGCACGCCCCGCGCACATTGCAGGTGGTGCTAGGTTCCCGCGCCGGGGGCTGAACACGGCTCGACGGTGCTCAGAAGCAGTTGGGGCACCCCGACTTCAGGGGTGCCCCACCTGATCTGCAGGTTCATTGGTGATCGCGAACCAGAACTCCATCTCGCCGAAGAGCTTCACGGAGACGAGGTTCAGCGAGAGCACGACCGCCAGCGCGATCAGCGGCAGTACCCATTGCGGTACGGCGGTGAACAGACTCCAGTAGTTCGCGTACAGGGCGATCGCGGTGATGTCCGCGATCCCGGTGGTGGCCCAGTTCAGGAAGTACGTCCAACCGGCGACGTACGCGCCCTTCTCACCCATGAACTCGCGTGCGTAGGACACGAACGCGCCGGACGAAGGCCGGTAGGGGATCAGCTCGCCAAGTGCGCGCACGACGAAGAAGGCGCACACGGCGTAGACGATGGCCAGCGACGGCTTGGCCTGGGCGAGCCGCCCACCCGCGCCCAGGAAGCCCCGTGCCGATCGCGATCATGTTGACGTGCCGGGGTTTCAGGGACTTGCTGCACATCGCCGGGGTCCACGTGAGGTTGGGCAGTCTGCTGCCCGTGGCTGTTCAGAGTCTGTTCGCTCACTGAATTTGCTCGTCTCAGACGCTGATCGTCCGCGGGTTCGCGCAGTTGATCGACATCTCTTCTAGTAGCTCAGGACGGGAGCCGCTGTGGATCGCCAGTTCTCGCTGAACCACAGGGCTTCAGCGAGCAGCGCGGCGGTCGGCGCGGCCACGTCGGGCAGGCGCGATGGCAATACGTCAACTGCTGAAGGGGCAGTGAAGGGGCACGAGCGTCGGCACGATCGTGCAGTTCTGCTGGTCGTTTCGGACGTGGACCTAGCTGAACGGTGACTGTTACCGTCAAATTGATTGCTCATATGCGGGCAGGTGCGGTGAAGTGCCAGCGTCCACCGCTGCATCACCCAATGCCCCCAGCACGTTTCGTCGAACTCGCCGGACTTCAAGTCGCCCGACCGTGCAAGACGATGGGAGCTCTTCCGCTCATGCCCCGTGCCTCCAGCACTCCGTCCGTCGTGGCCCCGCCGGTGCGGTCGAGCACTGTGGTCTCGGTGCTGGCGTTCACCGGGATCGTCGTCTCGCTCGCGCTGGCCTTGATGATCCCGCTGGTGCCGAAGCTTCCCGAGATGCTGGAGGCGAGAGCGGCGGACGCCGCGTGGGCGATCACTGCCGCGCTGCTGGCCGCCGCCGTCGTCACGCCTACTGTTGGACGGCTCGGCGACATGTACGGCAAGCGGCGGATGCTGTTGTTCAGCCTCGGAATGCTCGTGCTGGGCTCAGCCGTCTGCGCACTTTCCGACGGGCTCGCCCCGATGCTGGCCGGACGGGTGCTGCAGGGCTTGTCCGCCGGCGTCATCCCGCTAGGCGTCAGCATCCTGCGCGATGAACTGCCGCCAGAACGGCTCGGTGGCGCGACCGCGGTCATGACCGCTTCCCTCGGCGTCGGCGGCGCGCTCGGGCTTCCAGTAGCCGCGTTCATCGCTGAGAACGCTGACTGGCACACCCTGTTCTGGCTGGCCGCGGCACTCGGCACTGTCGGAGCCGTGCTGGTGATCTCGTTCGTGCCGGAGTCGAAGGTACGCACTGGCGGGCGGTTTGACCTGTTGGGTGCGGTGGGTTTGTCGGTGGCGTTGCTGTGCCTGCTGCTGGTGATCTCCAAGGGTGCTGACTGGGGCTGGACCGGTGGGTTGACCCCGAGTCTGTTGGTCACTGGGCTGGTGGTGCTGGCGGGGTGGGGCTGGTGGGAGCTGCGCACGCCGCAGCCGCTGGTAGACCTGCGCACTACCGCGCGCCGACAGGTGCTGCTCACCAACATCGCTTCCGTGGTGTTCGGGTTCGCGATGTTCGCGATGTCCATGGCCCTTCCGCAGCTGCTGCAACTGCCCGAGGTCACCGGTTACGGGCTCGGGCAGTCGATCCTCGTCGCGGGTCTGGTGATGGCGCCGAACGGGCTGATCATGATGGCGATGGCGCCGGTCGCGGCGCGGATCTCGCGGACCAGGAGCCCGAAGGTCACGCTGATGGTCGGCGCGCTCGTGGTCGCAGCCGGGTACGGCTTGAGTCAGGTGTTGATGTCGAGCATCTGGCAGCTCGTGATCGCCTCCAGCATCATCGGCGTTGGTGTCGGACTTGCCTATGCTGCGATGCCCACGCTCATCATGGCCGCCGTTCCGGTGTCCGAGACTGCGGCGGCCAACAGTCTCAACACGCTGATGCGTTCCATCGGCACTTCGCTGTCCAGTTCGGTCGCGGGGGTCGTGCTCGCGCACATGACGATGGAGCTGGGCGGTGCGGCGGTCCCCTCGCTCAACGGATTCCGCGTCGTGCTGGGCATCGGAGCGGTCGCCGCACTCTTCGCGCTGCTGATAGCTGCCTTCCTACCGGGCTCCGCGCGTTCCGGGGACCGGTAGCTCGCTCGTCAACCGAAGAGGTCAGGCGTCCGAAGAGGTCAGGCGTCCGAACGAACCGACCGTGGCCTACGCCGCTGAGCCGTACGGGGAACCTCCGCGTCGGGTTCGGCCCATCGTCCGATGTGGAGGCCTGAGATCCAGTAGCGATCGTCATCTCAGATACCCATCGCGACCAACGCGCTCGGCATGGTCATCCAGAACCGAAACCTGAACGCGGGAGCCATCATTCACTCCAGCCATGGGGTCCAGTGCACGTCCTGGGACTTCACCCGCAGGGCCCAGGAATCCGGGCTGGTGCCCTCGATGGGAGCGATAGGCGACTGCTACGACAACGCCGTCATCGAATCGTTCTGGGGCCGCATGCAGACCGAACTGCTCAACCGCAAGAAGTGGAAAACACGGATCGAACTGGCCAACGCGATCTTCGAGTACTTCGAGATCTTCTACAACGTCAACGCCGACACAGCGCACTCGGCATGCTCACACCCATCGAGTACGAACAGCTCCACCCGGCAGCCTTGACAGCAGCCTAGATCCCAATTGGACTCCACGAAACCCGGGGCACATCAATGGCCGTTGCACCGCCAGCGGACGTCAGGACCCCGCGATCGGCGACGTACAGCGGATTGATGTCGAGGTGGACTGCGGGGAAGAGCCGGCAGTCGCGGATCAGCACCTGCACAGCGGGCACGACAGCCAGTTGCCACAGCGCTCGCCGCGCACCTCAGAGTGCCGCCAGGCGGGAACTGCACCTCCTGCACGGCGTCACGCGCAAGCCAGGGGCGCCGGTGCCCGCATGGCGATCTGCCAGAGCACAGCCGAATGTCGCGTCGCGCAGCTCGCGTCAGCGCCAACCTGCCCGCCGCGCCCCAGCGCGGCGCATCACCGCCGACCCACGCGATGCCGCCACAGCCACGTCACGCTCGTCGCGAACGACCAAACCAGCGCGCCGAGCGCGAGCGCGGTGATCAACACCGGCCACGGCGGCGGCAACACCTGGGTGATCACGACCACCAGAACGACGCCCTGCGCCGCCGCGACGATCTTCGCCGAGTACCGTGGCGGGAGCTCACCACGAAGCCACGGCATGGCCCACCCGGCCGCTACGAACACGTACCGCATGGCGCCGATCGCGATCGCCCATCCGCCGACCACCGTCGTAGCGTGCATGCTCAGCACCAGCAGCAGGTACGCGTCGACCTCCATGTCAAACCGCGCCCCGAACGCGGACACGGTCCCGGTGGATCGGGCGACCCGGCCGTCGACTGCGTCGAGTACCAGTGCCACCGTGGCCGTCCCGACCAGCAGCCCGGCCGAGGTCATGCCGCCGGCGAGTCCGTCGGCGACCAGGGCCGCGCACCCGCCGACCAGTACGGTCCTGGTCGCAGTGACGACGTCCGCCGGCCCCAGGGCGACGACACCGGCCCGCCGGGCTCCCTGGGCCACCACCAGCAGGAGGAGCAGTACGTGCAGCGCCCCGACGACCAGTCCGACCGGGCCAAGCCCGGCTACGACCAGGGCCGCCAGCAGCGCGACGTGGCCAGCACCAGCCACACCGAGTTGCTTACCGACCCCCCAAGAATGCACACCACGCACGGATCGGCTGCTGATCATGACCACAACGCTGCCAGAACCGCGACCGGCGCACGGGATCGGGGTCCTGCCCGCGCTTTCTGGCTTCGAACCCCGGGGCACGGGGAGATCCGCGAGGTCGATCTGCCCGCCCGGGGGCCTGGTGACGTCCTGGTCCGCACCCTGCACACCGGCGTCAGCCGCGGAACCGAGAGCCTGGTTTTCCGTGGTGGCGTCCCTCTGAACCAGCACGAACGGATGCGGGCTCCGTTCCAGGACGGCTCGTTCGACGGGCCGGTGAAGTACGGGTACCTCAACGTCGGGAGGGTCGAGGAGGGCCCGGAGTCCTTGGTGGGGCGCGTGGTGTTCTGCCTCTACCCACATCAGACCCGCTACGTCGTCCCGGCCGACGCAGTGGTCGTCGTCCCGGACGCGGTCCCGGCCGGTCGAGCGGTGCTTGCTGGCACGGTCGAGACTGCGGTTAACGCTCTGTGGGACGCGGCACCATTGGTCGGGGACCGGGTCAGCGTGGTCGGGGCCGGACCGGTCGGCTGCTGCGTGGCGGCGTTGCTGGCACGCATGCCCGGGGTTCGCGTTGAGTTGGTCGACATCGCGCCGACACGGGCCGCGATCGCCGACAGGATCGGCGCCGACTTCGCGCTCCCGGAGGACGCGCGGGGCGACCGCGACCTCGTCGTGCACACCAGTGGAACCGGCGCCGGGTTGACCCGGTCGCTGGAACTGCTCGCCGATGAGGCGTCGGTGCTGGAGTTGAGCTGGTACGGCGACAGGCCCGTAACTGTCGAGCTCGGAGGCGACTTCCACTCCCGCAGGCTTGCCGTACGCAGCAGCCAGGTCGGCGCCGTCGCTCCTGCCCGGCGCGGCCGGCGCAGTCACGCTGACCGGCTCGCCCTCGCCCTCGACCTGCTCGTCGACCCGGTGTTCGACGCGCTGGTGACCCACGTCGTCAGGTTCGAGGAGCTCCCGCGGGTGTTGGACCGGATCGCGACCGGTGTTGAACCGGACGCGCTCGCCGTCCGTATTGACTACGAAGAACCAACATCGCATTGAGGAGATCGGTTGTTCAGCATCACCGTCCGTGACCACTTCATGATCGCGCACAGCTTCCGCGGAGACGTGTTCGGACCCGCTCAGCGACTGCACGGCGCGACCTACGTGGTGGACGCCACGTTCCGCCGACCCGACCTCGACGACGACGGGATCGTCGTCGACATCGGACGGGCGAGTGCCGAGCTGAAGGCAGTGCTGGCCGACCTGGATTACCGCAATCTCGACGACGACCCTGCCTTCGCCGGGGTCAACACTTCGACCGAGTTCCTGGCCAAGGTGGTCGCCGACCGGCTGGCGGAACGGGTGCACACGGGCCGACTCGGCGAGAGCGCGAGCGGGCTGACCGGGCTCACGGTGTCGCTGAGCGAGTCGCACGTGGCCTCGGCCGCCTACGAGCGGACGCTGTGATGGTGCCGATGCTGCACCTGCTGGTCCCGGAGGACGTCGACGACCCGCTGCGCCCCAGCGGAGGCAACGTCTACGACCGCAGGGTCCGCGACGGCCTGCTGCAATCAGGGCGGCCCGTGCGACAGGTGGCGCTGTCCGGTGACTGGGCGGACCCCGGGCCGTCCACGATGGCCGGACTGGCTCGTGCCCTCGCCGCGATCCCCAATGGCGATGCGGTGCTGGTCGACGGGCTCGTCGGATGCGCGGCCCCGCAGGTGGTCGTCTCGCACACCGCGCGGCTCGATGTCGTCGTGCTGGTCCACGTGCCGCCGGGGGAGGAACCGGGCACCCACGCCCAGCACGATGCCGGCGGGCTCCTCAGAGCGGCCCGCGCGGTGGTCGCCACCAGTCCCTGGACCGCCCAGCGGCTGAGCCGTTGCCACGGGGTCGACCCGGCGTCGATCATCGTGGCGGTCCCCGGGACCGACCCGGCGCCGCTCGTCCCCGGCACCGACGGCGCAACGAGTCTGCTGGCGGTCGGATCGATCACCCCCACCAAGGGCCACGATCTGCTCATCGCGGCGCTCGCCCGGCTCGACGGACTGCCGTGGCGGTGCCGGATAGTCGGGCCGGAATGCCGAAGCCCCGGGTTCGCAGCCGCGCTGCGCCGCACGATCGCTGACCGGGACCTCGATGCCCGGATCAGCCTGGAGGGGCCCCGCGCCGGTGCCGCGCTGGAGGCCGAGTACGCAGCCGCTGACCTGGTGGTCGTGCCCTCCCGGACCGAGTCCTACGGAATGGTGGTGACCGAAGCGCTGGCCCGAGGAATCCCGGTGCTGGCCGCGCGGATCGGCGGCGTCACCGCCGCGCTCGGCTCGGCCGCAGTGCCTGAGCTCCTGATCGAGCCGGGCGACCCCGCGGCGCTCGCCGCGGGCTTGCGGCGCTGGCTGACCAACCCCGGCCTGCGCGACGACGCGCGGCGCCGGGCCCGGCGCCGACGCGGCACGCTACCTAGTTGGGCGCACACCGTCGCCGTGGTGGACGCCGTGCTGGGTGTCCGGCAGCCGGAGGTGTCACGGTGAGCCCCGTCGACTCCGCGGTCTGCTCGCCGGAGTGGCTCACGCTGCGCGAAGAGGCCGACGCCGACGCCCGGTCCGCGGAGCTCGCCGGGTACCTCACTGGACTGTCGGGGGTGGTACGCGATCTCGGCTGCGGTACCGGCTCGATGACCCGCTGGCTGGCGCCCCGTTTACCCGGCGTCACCGGGTGGGTGCTGCAGGACCGCGACCCGCAGTTGCTGGACCGCGCCCGGTCTGCCGCCGCCCCGGTTACCACGTTGTGCGCGGACCTGACGACGGTGCGGGCCGCGGATCTCGCCGGGACAGCCTTGGTCACCGCGTCGGCTTTGCTCGACCTGCTCACCGCTGACGAGGTCGACGCGGTCGTCGAGGCCTGCCTGGGCGCTGGCTGCGCCGCTCTGCTGGTGCTCAACGTCACCGGCGAGGTGGCTTTCGACCCGGCGGAGCCTCTCGACCGCGAGTTCGCGGCTGCCTTCGACGAGCACCAGCGCCGCACCGTGCACGGCCGTCGTCTGCTCGGGCCGGACGCGGGTGCCCACGTGGCCCAGGCGCTGGCCCGCGGCGGCGGGCGGGTCCTCACCCGGCCCAGTCCGTGGCGGCTGGGCTCGATCCGGCCCGCGCTGACGGCGTCCTGGCTGGACGGATGGCTGGCCGCAGCCTGCGCCCAGCGCCCGGGTCTCACCGCCCACGCCGAGAGCTACCGGCGGCGACGCCTCGCCAGCTGCGCAGCTGGTGGGCTCACGGTGACCGTGGGACATCTCGACGTACTCCACCTGCCCAGCGGGACCGGGTCGTGAAGGCCGGACCGTTCGTCCGTGGCGGCCTCGCGATGGCGATCCTGGCGCTGCTCGCGGGCCATCTCGGCACCCGCACGGTGCTCGAGGGCCTGCGTTCGCTCAGTCCAGGCACGTTCGCCGCGGCTCTGTCACTGGGCGCCGTCGCGGCGCTGGCCGCGGCCGCGCGCTGGCGGCTCGTCTCCCGGACGCTCGGGGCGCCCGTGCCCCTGCCCGTCGCGGTAGCCGACACCTACCGCGCGCAGCTGCTGAACTCGGTCTTGCCAGCCGGTCTGGCCGGCGACGCGCACCGGGCTGTCGCGCACGGTCTGCCGGGATCCGGTGGCCGAGCGGGGTTCCGCGCCGTCGTCCTGGAGCGGGTGGGGGGACAGGTCGTGGTGATGCTCGCCTGCCTGGTCCTGCTGGTCGGCCCGTTCTGCCCAGCCGGGATCGGCTGGGCCCTGCTCGCCGCTGCGATCGTCGCCACGGCACTCGTCCGATACGGCCGGGCAGTCCGCGGACCGTCCCGCCCGGGGGCGCGCGGCTGGTGCGACGACGCCCGCGCCGTCCTGCTGTCCCGTGAGACGGGGCCGGGGGTGGTGCTGCTGTCTCTGGCCGCGCTGGCCTGCCACTTGGGGTTGTTCGTCGTAGCCGCCCGGGCGGCTGGAGTGACGGCTCCCCTAGGCGAGCTGCTCCCGCTGCTGGTCTCCGGCCTGCTCGCCATGTCGATCCCGCTGAACGTTGGCGGATGGGGCCCCCGGGAGGGGGTCACTGCGGCTGCGTTTGGTGCCGCCGGGCTGGACCCGGCAGCCGGGTTCGCCGTCGCCGTGCTCTTCGGCGTGCTCGGCATCGTCAGCTGTCTGCCCGGAGCGTTGACCCTGGCCCGCTCCTGGGGCGGTATCAAGGTGCATCCGCGCCCGACGAAAGGACCACATGACCGCTATCAACCTGCGCACCGATGACGACGCCACGGCCGTGGCGGCCGAGTTAGTCGGCGCGATCCGGTCGCATTCCCGCCGCCCGCACGTCGTTCTGAAGTATGCCCAGACCCTCGATGGCAGGCTCGCGGCCGTCGGCGGCGACTCAAAGTGGATCAGCTGCGAGCAGGAGCGGGCCATCTCGCACGCCGTGCGGGCCCGGTGTGAGGCGGTGCTCGTCGGAGTCGGCACCGTCGTGCGCGACGACCCTCGGCTCGACGTGCGCCTGGTCGCGGGGGAATCCCCGATGCGGGTGGTGCTCGACAGCACCCTGCGAACCCCGAGCAGCGCCCAGGTGCTCAACGGAGGGCCGGACACCGTGCTCATGGCGACTGAGCGAGCCACGGCCGGTGACCGGGAGCGTGTGCGGAAGTGCGGCGTCACGGTCTGGGAGATCCCGGCTGGGCCGGGCGGGGTCGACCTGCCCGCCGCGTTGGCGGCACTGCATGGTGCCGGGGTGCGCGCGCTGATGGTCGAGGGCGGGGCACAGCTGCTCACCTCGCTGCTGGCAGCGGGACTCGTGGACCGGGTCGTCGTCGGCATCGCCCCGCGGATCCTCGGCGCCGGCGTGGAGGCCGTCGGGGACCTGGGAGTGAGGCGGGTTGCGGACGGGATCGCATTGCGCCGGGCGTGCGTCCGCCTCATAGAAGACGACGTACTGGTCGCCTACGACGTCCTGCCCGGCCGGTGAACACCGGTATACCTGGGGGCCGGGCGGTGGACCGCTTCTTCGCGACGGGGCGCCCTGCCCTTGCCGAAAACTGCGTCCGTGCCGGTCACTCATCGACAGCAGGCGCAGCATCGCGAACGCGTTGGTCACCCCCCAGTAGGCCAGTCGCAGCAGCGCAGTCGATCATCAGCCGTAGCCTCCGACAGCAGCGGGAGCGCTTGCGTGAGCGACTGCGGTCGACCTACCCGTACGCCGTGGCTGCGGCGTCTCACCAGGGCGGATGAGGTTATCGGCAAGGGCAGGGTGTGTGGCCGGATATGCATCCGGCCACACACTACTGCGGAGCGCTCGGCGCAGGTCAGAACGTTGGCTCAACGCTGGTCTCGCCGTCGGCAGAGCGCCTTCGTGCCGGCGCCACCTGGTTTGTGCGCGGGAGCGCCCTCGCCAGCGGCCGTTAGTGTGGTGTGCTCGGGACGATGACGATCAAGTGGGGGATGCATGGCGGCGACGGCGCGGGAGCGGTTGGCTCGGTTGCTCAGGGGTTCGGAGCCGGTGGGGTCGTTCAGTGCGGAGCTGATCGCGCCTGCGCGTCTCTTCGAGCTCGAGGTGTCCGGTGTGGGGCCGGTGAGCCTGCCGATCCGGGCGCCTGTGGCGAGGAAGTTGATCTCGGTGGCACGGCCCGCGATGTTCGGGCGGGGTGCGGAGACGTTGACCGACACCGGGGTGCGGGATACCTGGGAGTTGACGCCGGATCAGGTGTCGTTGGGCGGGTCGGGGTGGACGTCGTTGCTGGAGGGCGCGCTGGAGCATTTTCGTGACGCGCTGGGACTTCCCGGGGCAGCGCGGTTGGTCGCCGAGCCGCATTCGATGTTGGTGTATGGCAAGGGGCAGTTCTTTCTGCCGCACCAGGATTCGGAGAAGCACGATGCGATGGTGGGCACGCTGGTGGTGTCGTTGCCATCGACGCACAACGGTGGGGAGTTGGTTGTCGAGCACGCCGGGGAGTCGCGGACCTACCGTGCGTCGAAGTCAGAGTTGGCTTTGGTCGCGTTCTATTCCGACTGCCGTCACGAGGTGACCCCCGTGCGGTCCGGGTATCGGGTGACGCTGACGTTCAACCTGCTGGCCTTCACCGAGGCCTCGACGGGGGAGCCCGGTTCGGTCACGGAGTTGGCGCAGTGCCTGACCGAGCATTTTGCTACTCCGGCGACCTCGAGGTATGGGGGCCGTGATCTCGGGATGCCGAATCGACTTGTGTTCCTGCTCGACCACGAGTACACGCAGCGCGGTCTGGGCTGGAGTCGGCTCAAGGGGGTCGACGCGGAGCGGGCCGCGTCGGTACGTGCCGCGGCGGAGGAGGCCGGGTGCGAGGCGGTGTTGGCGCTGGCGGATGTGCGGGAGACCTGGGACGCCGACTCCGATGACGGTAGTTACTACTGTGAGGTCACTGAGGACTACGAACTGCACTCGTTGATCGACGACGAGATCACCTTGGGCTGGTGGACCAACGGGGAAAACGGTGGTGAGTCGATCTCGCTGTACGTCCCCGACCATGAGGTCTGTGCCCTCACCGCGAGCGTGGAGCTGAAGCCCTACCAGTCCGAGTACGAGGGCTACATGGGCAACTACGGCAACACGGTGGATCGGTGGTACCGGCGGGCCGCGATCGTGATGTGGCCGAGGGAGCGGGCGTTCGCGGCGCGCGCCGAGGCGGGATCGGGCTGGGCGCTGCACGAACTCCGTGACTGCATCGAGAGGGGTGATGTGGCGGGCGCGCGTGGCGCGGCGGAGTCGCTCGCGCCGTTCTGGAAGACGACGGCGCCGCAGCCGGAATTGCTGGGGGTGGCGCTGGCTGTGGCGAGTGGTCTCGACGCTGCCGAGACGGCGGCGATGCTGCTTGAACCGTTCCGGATCGAGGCGCTCGCGCGGGACGACGCCGAGGCGTTGGCCGAGGTCGCCGGGCGGTACGGCGAGGACTGGACCGCCGATGTCCTCCGCGGGTGGTTTGGCGGCGAACACCGAATCGGAGCCGATCGAGACGGGTGGATCGAGACGCTGCCAGGGTTGTGCGAGGCGCTGCGTGCGGCGGGCGCGCCGCAGGTGGCGCGACTGCTGACCGGCCGAACCTGGTACTGGGTGGATGTGCAGCTCCGGTCGGGGCTCGCCAGTGGGCGAGCCGACATTCGTCGGCCGCGGCTGCAGCGGCTCGGTTCACCGCTGGCGCGGCTGTTCGAAGCTGCCGACGAAACACAGCGCGACGAGATCAGGACGGCGCTGCGCGAGCGCGGAGACACGGTGCTGGAGTGTGTGATGTCGGCGCTGCGTTCGGCGGATGGGCGACGGTCGGCCGGGCTGGAAGCCCTCGCCCACGACTGCGCGGCGTTGCTCGACACGATCATCGCGCGGCCGCGGCGCGCCGGGGACGACTGGTCGATCGACTGGACCGGGTGCGGATGCGAGCTCTGCAAGACCCTGGAGGATTTCCTTCATTCCCGATCGGAGCGGCGCTTCGAATGGCCGCTGGCGGCGGAGAAACGTCTGCACGTGCATTCCCAGATCGACTCGGCCGATCTCCCAGTGCAACACCAGACTCGCAAGCAGGGCCGACCGTACACCCTCGTCCTGACCAAGGCCCAGGCGCTGTTCACTCGGCCCGAGGAGCAGCGGCAGCAGGCCTTGGCGGACCTGGCGTGGATAAGGTCGAGCTGGGGAGGCGGGGAAGAGAACTCGGGTGCCTCTGCTGATGTCGATGAGCTGGAGCGGTGAGTCACGTTCCGCGTTCCGGTGGTGGCAGCGAGCCGCACCGGATTGTCCTGCGGATTTGGGGTTTTCGCTGGTCACTGTCTCTTGTGGACTGCGTTGGGGGGTTAAGGGGTCGTGGGTTCGAATCCCGCCATCCCGACTCGATCGCTCAGGCCCAGTCGTGGCGCGCCGCGTACCAGCCCAGCTGCATCCGGGTGTCGACCCCGGCGAGATCCATCAGATGTCGTAGGCGGCGTTGCAGGGTTCGCAGGGAGAGGTCGAGCTGGGCGGCGACCGCCTGATCCGTGAGCCCGGTCAACAGCAGAGCCAGGATCCTCCGATCCAGCCCGGTCGGGACGTCCGCGTCTCCACCGTGAGTTTCCTCGGCGGTCAGCTCGCCGAATGTGGAAACGTTGAGCGGATGGGCGTACCGCCATACGATCTCGAACAGTGCGTCCATCGCCGTGAGCAGCCCGGCGCGGTGCAGCAGCACCACACCAGGCTCGTCCCCAGGCGTGACGGTCAGTGGCACCAGGCCCAGCTCGGTGTCGGCCAGTACGAGCTTGATCGGTAGCGACTCGACCACCCGCACCTCGACGCCCTTACGCAGTGACTCGATGGCCTCGTCGACCGCGCCGGGTTCGGCGAGCACCGCCCGTTCAATCACCACCCGGTAGCGCACGCCCTGGGCCACCACCTGCGACTCGGTCGAATTGGTACCTATGGGTACGACAACGGCAGGTGCGGTGACGAAGCTGCGAACCTCTGTGCGGGCGGCGTGCTGCACCTGTGCGAACCGGTGCCGGACCGCCTCGACGCCGGTGACCACCTCGATCAGCTCGCTGATGGTGCGGCCCGCCGTCGCCTTGCGATGCTCCTCGGCGAGCTCGACGAGCGCCAGCTCGGCGCTCCGCAGAGCCGCCCGCCGTTCACTGAGCAACGCCCCGAGCGCGACCGCGGGCGGCGCCGCGGCGAATTCGCCGTCGCGGGTGGACTTCACCAGACCGCACGCCAACAGATGCGACAGCGCCTCCTCGACCGCCGGTACGGGCAGGTGCAGGGCGTCTGCCAGCTCTGCCGAGTTCGCCTCGGCACGGCCAGCGAGCACGCCGTAGACCGCTTCGTCGTCGGGGCTCAGGCCCAACGCGCCCAGCATTGGCGGCCGCCTTCCATCCACCCGTCGCTGCGGGGAGACTATGCGCGGCGATGGATCTTGCCCAGCCCCAAATGGCGGAAGGTCAGACGGGACGGGCCCCGGAACGTCGCCGCCCCGGGGCCCTTCGAACGGTCTCATCGAAGGCCGTAGGCCCGGATGATCTCCTGCTTGATGCTGAAACCGGCGTCGGTCGTACCGGTGGCTCGCACCGACACGAAGCCGCCCGGCTGCTTCGCCAGCTCGAGCTTGCCGTTCCACCAGTCGTCGGCGCCCTTGTTCAAGGTCACCTGCTGCCAGGTGGCGCCGTCGTCGTAGGACACCTCCAGCGTCGTTGAGGTGACGTTGCCGGTGCTGGGGCCGCCGCCCGCCTGGGGAATCGGCTTGAGGCGGATCTCCTCGGTGGTGCCCGCCTTCACGTCACCGTGCAGGTCGGTGTCGAGACGGTACTCCATCTGCAGCAGTGCGAACGGCTCGAAGAAGTCCGCATCGTTGGTGCTGGAGACGAAGTCCCACTCGGTGTGCGTACGGGTCGACAGCCGCCACTGTTCGGCCGGGCGGGACGCGTCCAGCACCAGGTGGTAAGGCAGCGTCCCAGTCGGCACCGACTTCCACTGCAGGTCGGACGAGTTCTTCTTCTCGTACAGCAGCTGGTCGCCCTGGTAGAGCTTCATGTTGACCGGCACCGAACCGTAGTCCAGGTATCCGCCGTGCTCCAGCACGTCGGCCGACGGGCTCCACGCCTGCACGTTGATGGTCATGAAGTCGCCCCAGCGGCTGTTCTGCACCGCGAACGCCCGGTTGAACGCCGGCCGGATCGCGGGAGCGAACCAGTCCAGCTGGGTGGTGCTGCCCTTGGCGTACGCGTGGCGGTTGGCCACGTCCGTCCAGGTGCCCTGAACGTGCGACTCGCTCCAGACCTGATCCGGGGTGACCCACTCGGTGCGGGTGCCGGGGTGCCACTCCCGTTCCCGGAAGCCGATCGACGGGACGAAGGTCAGGTCGAATCGGTAGCCGCCGCCCTCCATCGGCTTCGTGGGGTTGTGGTAGTCCGCGTCGATCCGGGCGAGATCCTGCTGGCTCGGGTGGTAGGTGAGCGCCTTGTCCGGCACCTGGCCGGTGTAGTCGTGGGTCAGGTCGTAGACGTAGCTCGCGTACGGGACCTGCTTGGTGACCAGCTTCAGCGTGCCGGTCTTGGCCAGGTCGATCAGTTGCGCTCCGGCGTCGCGGTGCACGGTGGCGACGGGGATCGGCGACTGGCCAACGAGCTCGTTGAGCACGCCGACGCCGTCGTTGACCACCAGCAGGAGCTTCGCCCCGGCGGCCACGGCGGCGGCGGCACGATCCTCGGCGCTGACCGCGTCGCTGCGGGTGACCACCGCGGCCTTGCCCTTCGCGTCGAGCGTGGCGTACTCGTCAGCCGCACCGGTGCCCGCGTAGACCGCGGGCAGGGTGTCGCTGCCGGCGGTGAATGTGCTGCCCGGCTGGACCGTGACGTCCACGGGCGACAAGCCGGGGACATCCACGCTCAGGTGCGGCTCGCCCTTGCGCCACCGGGTGACCATCGTGAACGATCCCTGGCTGATCTGCTTGGTCGGGGTGACGTAGAGGTCGTCGTACTTCACCGGCACGATGAACCCGTTACGGTAGCTGTCGCCGTTGGCGTACTCGACGGTGTAGTCGAGCTTGCGCTGCCGGTCCTCGCTCCGCTGCGGGGCGGTGGTGTCCAGCAAGCGCGCCTTGCTCGCGTCCAGCACCACTTCGGCTCCGGAGTTGGCGAGGATGGTCTCCGGGGCCACCAGCAGGGCGCGGCCGAGCGAGTCGGGCCGCTCGCCCGGGACGTCCAGCGACGAATCGACGGTGTAGGTGCCCGGCGGCATCCGCAGCGTCGTCTCACCGGTGACGGTGAAGAAGAATGGGTCGGACCCGTCGTCCTTCTTGACCACGACCGTCGAGGTGGCGGGCTTGCCGTCCCGGCCGATGAGCTTGATCTTCAGGTCGAAGCGCTCGTCCTCCTTGAGCAAACCGAGCGAGGTACGCGTGACCGCCTCACCCGTGGCGGCGTCGGTGCCGACGAGGTAGCCGGTGAACTGGCCGGTTCCGGGCTTGGTCGGATCACCGGTGACGGGAACGTCGACGCTCCCGCCGGCGGGCACTGTCACGGAGTCGGCGCCCAGCGAGAACGGGCCCGAACCGGTGGTGGCGAGGTTCAGGGTCACGTCGTCGCTGCCCGAGTTGGTGAACGTCACCGGCTTGGTCACCGGGGCGTCGGTGGGCTCGTGCGGCCAGTCGAAGTTGCCGAAGAAGACCGAGCCGGTCGCCTGGACGTTCTCGCGTACGGCGGCGGCGACGTCGATCCGGCCGGTGCCCACCTCGTACGCCGTGTACCTGGCGTCCAGACCCTTCGCGCTGCTCATCAGCGCTTCCTTGAGCTGCGCGCCGGACCAGTCCGGGTAACGCTGGGCCAGGATCGCCGCTGCGCCCGACACGTGCGGGGTGGCCATCGAGGTTCCGCTGATGGTCCGGTACTGGCCGGTGCCGGTGGTCATCTGCTGCGAGCGGGCGGCGGTGATGTCGACGCCGGGGGCGGTGATGTCCGGTTTGAGCGCGCCGCTGCGCACCAGCGGACCGGTGCTGGAGAAGCCCGCTAACCGGTCCTGCTTGTCGACCGCGCCTACAGTCAGCGCGCTGGCGGCCGAGCTGGGCGTGCCGATGCTCTGCGGCCCGGCGTTGCCGGAGGCGATGACGAACAGCGTGCCGTACTGCTCGGACAGCGTGTCCACCGCGACCGCCATCGGGTCGGTCCCGTCGGAGAGCGTCGGGTCGCTCAGGCTCATGCTGACCACGTCCGCCCCGGATTCGGCTGCCCACTGCATGCCGGCGAGCACCCAGGAGTCCTGGCCGTAACCGTCGTTGCTGAGGACCTTGCCGACGATGAGATCCGCGCCGGGCGCGACACCCTTGTACGTGCCGTCGGAGGCCGCGCCGGTGCCCACGATCGTCGAGGCGACGTGGGAGCCGTGCCCGTTGACGTCGGAGGTGTCCTCGTCCGGCGTGAAATTGACCTTGTCGTCGATCTGGTTGACCAGGTCAGGGTGGCCGGCGTCGATCCCGGTGTCCAGCACCGCGACCTTGACCCCGCTGCCGTCGTAGCCGGCGGCCCACGCCTCCGGCGCGCCGATCTGCGGCACGCTCTCCTTGAGGTTGGCGGTGACCCGGCCGTCCAGCCAGAGCTTCGCGATTCCGCTGCCGAGTTCCGGCTCGGAGCCGGTGGCGGCCGGCGCGACGCTGGTCCAGAAGGCGCGGGTCTGCTTCTTGTCCACCGCCAGCGCTGCGGCACCGACCCCGCGCAGGTCGCGGACCAGCTTCGCGCCCTTCGGCGTGACCGGCTCGGTGGTCCGGGCCGGTGCGTAGGTGCTGATCAGTGGCACACTCGGGGCCTTCGCGTCGTCGTACCCCATCTCGATGAGATCGGTGACGTTGAACAGCCGTCGGTCCAGCTCGTTGGCGGCCAGCAATGGCATCGCCTCGTCAGGCAGGACGTACAGATCGCCGCCGCTCTCCTGGACGTGCACGCCGCCGGTAGCGTCGTCCGGCCGGTCGACGTCAACCGTCTCCGCGCCGTCGCCGGAAGTGGTGACGGTGACCACGTCGCCGGTGATCAGAGTGACGGTCTGCTTGTCGGGGGCTGCGGCCTTGGCGGCCGTCGGCGGGCCGGCCGCCGCCACCGGCATCTGGACCGTGGTGAATCCGGTCGAGATCAGTACGGCCGTTGCTGCCGCGGCGATCAATCGCCGCCTTGTACAGGACGAAATGGGCCGTGAGGAAGATGACATGCGGGTGTTCTAACATCGCGATCAGGCCGGATGATCGGCTGACGATGGCGGAGTTCCGCCAAGACGCGCTTCCGCCAAAGGAACAAGCCCGCCCGCCGACGTACTGCAGCAGTGACGCGCGACAGGCGGCCGGGGCAAGACGCGATGCCGCGCCCCGGCTGCTACCCCTTCGGGTCGTTCACCGTTTCGGCGCTGCCCTTAGCACAGTCGGTATGCGGTGGGAATTGTCTGCTCGCCGGTGTTCCCCGCATTGCGCGCAGGGCCTCGGCAAAGTCGTTTTAGCTGGTGGTAAGGAGTTTGGCGGTTTTGGCGGGGTTCCCGGCGTGGTCACGGAGGGCGGCGGCGATGTTGGTGGCGCCGGCGAGACGGTGGGCGGTGATGGCGAGGTTGCGGAGGCTGGCCAAGGATTCCGCTGACCGTGACGAACTTGACGGTGCGTCGTTCGACGCGTCCATGCGCTTTCTCCTGGACACTGTCGGCGACGGGCACGTCTTGCCAGGGAAGGGTTTTCAGCTGTGTGTGGAGACTCGGCTGGTTCGATTTCGCGGTGAGCGTGTAGTGCGCCCCGCGGGCGTGGAGGTCTTCGGCGTGGGCGCGTTGGGTGTACGGGGTGTCGGCGGTGACGACCACGTCGGTGAGGTCGTCGAGGGCGTCCACGGTCGGGATGAATTCGCTGATCTCGCAGGTTTATCGCCGGTGTCGAGCTGGGCCGGCACCACCGCGGACCAGTGGTCGAGCATGGCCAGCAGATGCCGCGGCGCGACCAGCGTGCCGTCGGAGCCGCGTAGGCGTTTGCCGTCAACGGCCACAACTCGCCGTTTCCCTTGCGGCACTGGGGTTTTTCCGGACGCCCTCGACCCGAGGGCGTCATCTGACCGGTCGCTGTCGGGTTGCTGCAAGAGGCGTCGGATCGTCGATTCACACCGCATGTCCCCGGAAATCCCCGACTCGCCACACACCTGATCATCGGCTCCGGTGGCCCGGGGCATCCAGGCGGTCGGGATGGATGTGGTGCGCAACGCCTCCGGGGTGTTGCTCAAGCGTCTCTACCAGCACACCGGGCACGAGACGCCGCGCGTCTCCTGATGCGCGCGTCTGAACCGGATGTCACGGCCGGCCCCGCCCCCCACGTGGTAGGTCCGAGGATGGCGGAAGCCGGAATCGCACCCAGTTGCCGCGATCGATGACTCATCGCTGGAGTGCCGGGGGAGTCGTGGGTGCACGCTGCGCGGTGATGCCCGCTCCGGCGAGGGCTTCTGGGTGCGGCGCGAGGCGTGGCCGTGGTGCGCCGGGGTTCGTCGGGCGGGATTTGGCCGTAGGTCAGCCGGGAATGATCCGGGCCGATTTCGCCGCTTTTCTCGCACTGGGTGCGGGGCTTGTTGACTGACCCGAGGGATGCGCGTGTCTCATGGGGCCGGGGGAGATGGATGTGAAATACGCATACTGGCTGAAATGAATTCAAAATCCAATCTCTTCTGCTTGCTCGATGGGACGAGAGCGGTGCTGAGTGGGAGGATGGTGACCGTAGTTCCTTTCTCTCTGAGGGCGGAGGGGCGGCATGGAGATCAAGCCTCAGGCGGTGGTCATTCCCAAGGAGACCGACCATTTGGATCAGGGGAAGTACGGTCCCATTTTTCCGAGGACTCCTGCGTGTTATGGGTTCACCATTATCGCGAACGTGAAGCCTGGCCGGGCTGAGGCGATCCGCGAGTACGGTTACACCCTGGCCAAGGCTTTGGAGGGGGATCCTTATCTTCTCGCGCCGCTGAAGTTGCACTACCTGCGCTGGGTGCTTTTCGACGACGACGCGCGTTTCATGTACCAGGGGATCTTCGACACCGATTTCGACAAGTACACCGAAGACGCCATCGCTCTGTTCAGCAAGGCCGGGGTGAGCACGGCTTTTGAGAATCTTGAGGGATTCCCGGAGGACTGGCGTACCAATCCGGAGGCGTTCGTCAGATTCGTGCGGGAGCACCAGTGCCCGAGTTTCATCGAGTACGGGGAGTACCCGTACGTCACGGCTGATGAGGTTAAAAAGGCTCTGCGGATCAAGGACGCCTTGTCGGAGATGCTCGATCAGTTGCAGTGAGAACAGGCTTCTGCCTGCCCGTCCCACTGCGGATCGGAGACGCTATGACCGAGTCCACGACGGCCCGCACTTACAACCAGAGCCATGTGTCCCGCCCCTACACGCGGGGGCGGAGACGGGTGAGCATCTACGTCGCATGGAGCTACCCGGCCGAGGCCGGCAGGAATCCGGCTGAGCTGGACAACCGGTTCTCCACGATGACCGAGGTCCGGCGGGTTGCCTGGCCCGCTTACGAGGAACCGAGGTGGTCCGACCCGCTGCAGTTCCAGCAGGGCATCGCGGGTTCTCTGGAGTTGTTCTTCTGGGCCTGGGTGCCGTTCCAGTCGTTCGTGGAGGAGACCACTGGGCATGCTGTGCCGGTGTACCAACGCATCGATCAAGCCGGTTTCCGGACTTTGCTGGATGATCGGGTGCTGGCGGACACCGACACCTTGTTCGTCTTCGGCTTGGACCACATGATCACGGGGCAGGATGCCGAGCCAGAAGAGATCGATGCGCTGCGGCAGTTTCTCCAGCGGGAGGGAACCTGCCTGGTCCTGGGGCCCCACCACGACGTGGGAGCCTCGGACGACCTGACCGTACGGGAAATGGAGCATCTCCATCACGGAGATCCTTTGGTTCCGCGTCAGCAGCGGTTCGCCAGGTACGTCCGGGGTCTGATGCAAGGGTTGGGGGTGCCGGTGGAGAATCGCTACGGGTTGCGTCCTGCAGTGCAGGAACCGAACAAGATTGCCCCGCTGTCTGCAGCCAGGGATCTGGACACCAGAGGGTGGCTTGAAGGTGTGACCACCTTGAACTTCCACCAGCACCTGCCGCACTACGCCGTGACGACGGACGATCCGGATGTCATCCATGTGCTGGCGCGGCAGCCGATCGACACTTCCATGCCGCACCCGTTCACCGAGGCCGGCAACACGGAGTTCAACAGTTTCCTGTGGATGCCCCCGAGCGATGATCGGGTCGGTGATGTGCTGCTCGCGGACTCCACGATCTTCAGCTCGTTGTTCGGCGGCGACGAAAGCCTGCGGAACTTCTGGAAGAACGTCGTCTCGAAGTAGCGTTGCAAGGAGACGGGACCATGAGCGGGCACGCGCAGGTCGCGCTGGAACTCGACGACATTCAGCGCGGGGTTCTCAGCCCCAGGCCAACCCCCTACGCGGCGACCTACCTCGGTTTCCGCATCGATGACCGGGGGCCCGGGCGGCAGCTGATGCGGCGAGCGAGCGCCGTGGCCACCTCCGCGGCGGGCTCGCCCAGTCCCCTAGGAGAGACCTGGGTGAGCGTCGCGGTCACCTACCACGGCCTCAAAGCACTCGGTGTACCGCACGAATCGTTGGGCACCTTCGCCTGGGAGTTCCGGCAGGGGATGGCCGCCCGGGCCAAAGCGCTCGGCGACGTGGGAGAGAGCAGACCCGAGAATTGGGAGGCGCCCCTGGGAACGGCCGACGTCCACGTGGTTTTCACGGCTGTGGCACCAGATGCCGAGAAGCTGGAGGCGGCCATCGATCACGCCCGCACGGCGTACCACCGCCTGCCCGGCATCACCGCGATCTGGAGGCAGGACTGCCACGCGCTGCCCACCGAGACCGAGCATTTCGGCTACCGGGACGGCGTCAGCCACCCTGCTGTCGAGGGCAGCGGCATCGCCGGGTCGAACCAGCTGGAAAAGCCGCTGAAAGCTGGTGATTTCGTCCTCGGCTACCCCGACGAGCTAGGCGGCGTGCAGACCCCGCAGCCAGAGGTGTTGGGGCGCAACGGCAGCTACGCAGTCTTCCGCAAACTCCACCAACAGGTCGCCGCGTTCCGGCGCTACCTCAAGGACAACGCCACCAGCCGCGAGGACGAGGAACTACTGGCAGCCAAGATCATGGGGCGCTGGCGCAGCGGCGCCCCGCTGGCGCTCAGCCCGCAGCACGATGCCCCCGCCCTCGGCGCCGACCCACATCGCCGCAACACCTTCCTCTACGAGCGCGAAGACCCGACGGGGTTCACCACCCCGGGAGGCTGCCACATCCGCCGAGCCAACCCGCGCGACGCGTCGGTGGCAGGGGAAGTGCGGCTCCACCGCATGATCAGGCGCGGTGCTGTCTACGGTCTACCGCTTGCCGAAGACGTCCTGGACGATGACGGTGTGGAGCGTGGACTCATGTTCGCTTTCATCGGCGCCCACCTGGGACGGCAGTTCGAGTTCGTCCAGTCCGAGTGGTTGAACGACGGCGTTTTCTTCGGCTCAGGCAACACCAAGGACCCGATAGCCGGAGCCCACGAGGGTCGCACCGATTTCATCATCCCCCGTCGACCTGTGCGTCGGCGTCTGCCGCCGCTGCAGCGATTCGTGGTCACACGCGGGGGCGAGTACTGCTTCCTGCCCGGACTGAGTGCCTTGCGCTGGCTGGGCGATCTTCAGGACTGAACCGCGGTGGCGCGCTTCGGCACGGGCACCACCGGAGGTGGAACGTCCCATGGGCACCTTGCATCTGCTGTTCAACGCCGTCACGGTGATCTTCATCGCTGCCACGATGTTCGCCGCCGGTCTGGGGACCACCATCTCGGCGCTGCGGGACGTCTTCGCCGACCTTCCGCTGCTCCTGCTGGCGCTGCTCGGCAACCTGGTGGTCCTACCGCTGCTGGGCTGGGGTATCGGTGCGTTGCTCGGCCTGCCCACCGCAGCGTTCATCGCCTTGATCCTGGTCGCCTCGTCGCCCGGCGGGCCGTTCGGCGCGAAGCTGGCCATGGTGCAGGGCGGGGATGTGGTCGCGGGCGCAGCCATGCAGGTCATGCTCGCCTCCGTAGGCAGCCTGACCTTCGGTCCGACCGTCAACGGCATCCTCTCCGTCGCCGAGGTCGGTCCAGGGTTATCCCTTGACGTCGGCGCGCTGGTGCGGACCGTGGCGATCCTGCAGCTCGTTCCGTTCGCCATCGGCCTGCTGCTGCGCCGATGCACACCGGCAGTGGCGCGGTCCTGGCACCCCACCACCGTCAAGGTCTCGAACGTGACTTTCCTGATCGTGCTGGCGGGCATGCTGCTGGGCAACTGGCGCGACGTCGTCACGCTGCTCGGTTCGCTGACCCTCCTCGCCGGGTTCATCCTCGCCACCGCTGCCTTCGCCGTCGGCACGCTGCTGTCCACCGGGCCGGTGCTGCGCCGCACCACGATGGGAAGCGTCGCAGCAGTGCGTAACGCGGGGCCCGCGCTGGCCGCCGCCGGTATCGCCTTCGGAGACGAGCCGGCGCTTCTCGGTGCGCTCGCCGCGGTCCTGCTCACCGGGTTGGCGGCAGCAATCCCAATCGCCGCGATCCTCGGCCTGCGACGCAGCAAACCCCGCACTGACGGGAACCGCTGACCTGCCCGGTTTTCGCCAGGTGTGAAAGTCCAGGAAGAACGGGTGACGTTTCCGTAGTTGATCAAGGTTGCTCCGGGAGTCGGGTGGAGGTCGGCAAGCCCCGGGGGTGATGCTCCGCAGCGGCGCCCCGACTGGGAGCGACTGGTCCGATCAGGTAGCGGTCCTGGTCCAAGAGTGATCGAAGCTGCAAGTATCAAGGTCGTTTCGCGCAGTATCGAAAAAAGGGGTGGCGATGGGAAGCGTTAACCGACGGGGATTCCTCGGCTCGATCGCGGTCGGCGGCCTCGCGTTGGGCAGCGGCATGGTCCTCGGCACCAACAGGGTCGTCGCGCAGGCTCAGCAGTCGTCCGGGTTGACCGTGCGAGGCGACGAGTTCCTGCTCGACGGCGAACCGTTCCGGATCATCGCCGGCGAGATGCACTACTTCCGCACCCACCCCGACCACTGGCGGGACCGACTCGCCCGGATGCGCGCGCTCGGCCTGAACACCGTGGACACCTACGTCGCGTGGAACTTCCACGAACCCCGGCGCGGCGCGGTCGACTTCTCCGGCTGGCGCGACCTCGTCCGGTTCGTCGAGACCGCCGCCGAGGTGGGGCTCAAGGTCGCCATTCGGCCGGGCCCGTACATCTGCGCGGAGTGGGACTTCGGTGGTCTGCCCGCGTGGCTGCTGGCCGACCCGGATCTGCCGCTGCGTTGCGACGAGCCTGCCTACCGCGACCTGGTCGACGAGTGGTTCGGGGTCCTGCTGCCGCGGCTCGCCCCGTTGCAGGCGACCCGCGGTGGCCCGGTGATCGCGTTCCAGGTGGAGAACGAGTACGGCAGCTACGGCAACGACCAGGCGCACCTGGACCACCTGCGGAAAACCATGCGCGGCAACGGGATCGACAGCCTGCTGTTCTGCTCGAACGGCCCGGCGGAGTGGATGCTGCGCGGCGGGAACCTGCCGGACGTGCTCGCCACCGTGAACTTCAGCGGCGATCCCACCGAGCCGTTCGCGGCGCTGCGCCGGTACCAGCCGGAGGGGCCGTTGTGGTGCACGGAGTTCTGGGACGGCTGGTTCGACCAGTGGGGCGGACCGCACAACACCACCGACCCGGTCAAGACGGCCACGGACGTCGAGAAGATGTTGGCCGCCAAGGCATCCGTGTCGCTTTACATGGCGGTCGGCAGCACGAACTTCGGCTGGTGGGCGGGTGCGAACTTCGACGAGGCGAACAACAGGTACACGTCTACGATCACCAGTTACGACTACGACGCGCCGATCGGCGAAGCGGGCGAGCTGACCACGAAGTTCCACCGGATCCGCGAGGTCATCGCCCGCCATGAGCAGGTTCCGGACGAGCCGTTGCCCGCGCTGCCACCGCGGCTACCGGCGCAGCGCGTGCGACCGAACGCGGCGGTCTGGCTGCTGGATTCCCTCGACTCGCTCAGCAAGCCGATCCACCGGTCCGCGCCGGTGCACATGGAGGCGCTGGGCCAGCCGTACGGGTTGATCCACTACCGGACCCGCGTGCAGGGGCCGCGCGAGACGGCCGGGCTCCGGGTGCGAGGGTTGGCCGACCGGGCGCTGGTCTTCGCTGACGGCGAGCTGCTGGGCACGCTCGACCGCAACGATCCGAAGGGCTCGGTTGAGGTGCCGGTGCCGCGTGAGTCGGTGCAGCTGGACCTGCTCGTCGACACCGGGGGTCGGATCAACTACGGGCATCGGCTCAACGACCCGAAGGGCATCACCGACCGCGTCCTGCACGGCTCGCAGGCCCTGTTCGGCTGGGAGATCCGCCCACTACCGCTGGACGACCTGTCCGGCCTGCGGTTCCGCCCCGGCGCTGCGAGCGGTCCCGCCTTCCACCGGGCGGTGCTGCGGATCGCCGAACCGGCCGATGGTTTCCTCGCCCTACCCGGCTGGGAGAAGGGCATGGTGTGGCTGAACGGTTTCCTGCTCGGCCGCTACTGGTCGATCGGCCCGCAGCGCACGCTTTACGCCCCAAGTCCACTATGGAGGGCCGGGGAGAACGAGCTGATCGTCCTGGAGCTCCACCAGCCCGGCGGTTCGATCGAACTCCGTTCGGAGCCCGACCTGGGCTGACGCCCTCGGGTGTCGGGCATTGCACAAGAATGTGCTGGAAACGGCGTTGAACGAGGAGGTCGTGAAAAGAGCTCCAGCGGCGCCTGGTGGCGTGGACGAGATCGTGTTGTCACTGCACGCGAAAGGGCTTACCACGGGCGAGATTTCCGCGCACTTCGCCGACATTTACGGGGCGTTGGTGTCGAAGGAAGCGGTATCGAGGATCATCGACAGCGTTGTGGCGGAGATGGACGAATGGCCCAACCGTCCGCTGGAGGCGGTCTACACCGCGATCTTCACCCAAACATGATCCACAGGACGCTCTAGGGCGCCAGGATGTGTCTCGACCGAGCGGTTGAAGGCGCCACGACGGTATTCCGTGTGCTGGTTGTGACCAACGGAGACCATCCGCACGTCGTACTTGGCGAGTTCGTCGATGGTCGCCCAGTACGAAGAACAGCAGCACAAGGCCGGTTTGCCCGGAGAAGCGATCGCGTTCAGCGGCAGGTCACCCAGATCGGATTGCGCACCGGCCGAGGTTACGCGAAAGCCGACCGGAGTGACCGCGGTGCCGCCGGGCCGCGAACCGACGCTCTCCCAGAGCTCGGTCGCGGCCACGGCACCGGTGGTCAGCACCGCGAGCGGGCTGATCGTGGCTTCGGCGGCCGGCAGAGCAGTCGCCTGCACGTGCGCGACTCGCCGCGTTCTTCCCGGTATGAGTTGGTTGCCATGCAGGAGGAGCTTCGTCTGTTGTTTCGCTTCTGGACTCCTCGCACCTGCACGCTTCCTGCGCAGGAAACCAATCCGCGCAGCGGCCAGGACCGGTCGCAGTCGTTGCAGGTGGTCGACACCTCCGACGGCAAGGTGCAACAGGCCAACCGGCGCCCAGCACACTGTCGGTGTTGGGAACGCACCGTACGCGGTCGTCGCTGCGCCGGATGGCAAGACCGCCTGGGGCACCGAGCAGGCGCCAAACAGTGTCCACTTTGGACATTTTCCGGTGGCAAACTGGCGCCGACGGGCAAGATCACCGTGGGTACCCACCCGAACCAGGCCGTCCTGGACAAGGCGGCCGTCGGCTGTTCGTGGCCAACGGTGACAGACCAGGTCAGAGCCAGCTCGCCCGCTGGGCCCAGCAGGTGCGCAAGAACAGCGGCCTCGCCGCCGACGGCAATGGGCCGGACGCCAAGACGTCCTCGGCGGTGGTTCCCGCAATGCCCGGCCAGCCCACGCCGATCAAGCACGTCATCTACGTCGTGAAAGAGAACCGCAGCTACGGCCAGGAATTCGGTTCGTTGGGCAAGGGCAAAGGCGACCCGTCGCTGAACCTGTTCGGCGACGGGTCCGCGCCCGACGCCCGCACTCTGCAGCGGCAGTAGGCACGGCCCCAACGGGCGGTCTCTTCCGGTTGTGCATCTGCTCAAGTAGTGACGACTCAGTTGTGGCGGTTGGACCGTAGCGTTGTCGAGCCCCGCGCGAGCATCCTGAGCCGCACCAAACCGAGCTGATCGGGAGATCGACTGGTGAACGCACAGCAGGACCACCGCGACGCAGACGTCCTCATCGTGGGTGCCGGTGCCTCCGGCGGAGTGGCGGCCCTCGAGTTGGCCACGCGCGGGTTCCGCGTGGTCTGCCTCGAGCAGGGCGACTGGGCACTTCCGGATGACTTTCCCGGGGGAAAGCCCCAATGGGAACTGGCCCGCCTGAAGCAGTGGAACCCCAGCCCGAACGTGCGCGGAGCGGCAAGCGACTACCCGATCGACGTCACCGAGAGTCCGATCGAGCCGCTCATGTTCAACGGCGTCGGAGGCAGCACCATCCTGTTCTCGGGGCACTGGGTGCGGGCGTTGCCCTCCGACTTCAGAGTCCGGACCCTCGACGGGGTGGCGGACGACTGGCCGTTCACCTACGAGGACCTGCGCCCCTTCTATGACGAAGTCACCCACCACATCGGTGCGTCCGGGCTCGATGGAGACCCGGCGTACCCGGATGCGCACACGTTTCCGCTGCCGCCGCTGCCGATCGGCAAGTACGGCCGCGCCGCGGCGAAGGGGATGGACAAGCTCGGCTGGCACTGGTGGCCCGCGCCCAACGCCATCGCCTCGCGGAAGTTCAAGAACCGGCCCGCCTGCCTGCGGTACGGCGCGTGCGAGTCCGGGTGCCCGACCGGTGCGAAGGCGAGCACCGACTTCACCCACTGGCGCGAGGCGATCGCCGCCGGAGCGGTCCTGGTGACCGGGGCCAGGGTGCGGCAGCTCACGGTCGACAACCGTGGTTTGGTGACCGGCGCCGAGTACCTCGATCGCGACGGTGTCCTGCACCATCAGGCGGCAGGCGTGACCGTGCTCGCCGCCAACGGGATCGGCACCCCGCGACTGCTGCTCAACTCGACGTCCGCGCAGTTCCCCGACGGTCTGGCGAACTCCTCGGGTTTGGTGGGCAAGCGGTTGATGTTGCACCCCTATGCCTCGGTGTACGGGACCTACGAGGAAGAGCTCGAAACCTGGCTGGGCCCTACCGGGCAGGCACTGCAGTCTCTGCAGTTCTACGAGACCGACACGGACCGGGGCTTCGTCCGAGGGGCGAAGTGGAACCTGATGCCGACCGGCGGCCCGCTCACCCACACGTTGTGGGAGCCCGGCCAGGACTGGCGCGAGGCGTTCGGACCGGCCTTCCACCGTCGGCTGCGGAGCACCTTCGGGCGCTACACCGAGTGGGGCATCACCACCGAGGACCTGCCGGAGGAGCACAACGAGGTCGTCCTCGACCCGGCGGCCACCGACTCCGACGGCATCCCGGTGCCGAAGATCCGCTACACCATCGGCGAGAACACCGAGCGCATGCTCAAGTTCCACGTCGACCGGGCTATCGAGGCGCACCTGGCCGCAGGGGCCACCGCGGTCCACCCCATCCCGGTCGTCCGCGACAGCGGCTGGCACCTCCTCGGCACCGCCCGCATGGGCACCGACCCCGCCACCTCCGTCGTGGACGAGTACGGCCGCGCCCACGACGTACCCAACCTCTTCGTCATCGACGGCAGCGTGTTCGTCACCTCGACGGGCGTCAACCCGACCGCCACCATCATGGCCGTCGCGCTGCGGGCGATGCGCCACCTCGCCGACAACCGGCACGACCAGACCACTGCCCACTGAGGACCCCGTGATGCTTGATTCCGAACAGCGAAGCACTTTCGCCGCACTCGCCAACGTTCTCATCCCGGCGTCCGAACCGATGCCGTCGGCCACCGCAGCAGGGGTTCCCGAGGCGTTGATCGATCAGGTCCTGGGCTACCGGCCGGACCTGGCCGAAGCGTTCGTCGGCGCGGTGGCCTCGTGCGCCGGCCAGGAGCCCGAGGCAGCGCTCGACGAGCTCGCCGCGCGCAGTCCCGACCAATTCCAAGCCCTCACCCTGCTCACCGCCGGCGCCTACTTCCTGAGCCCTCAGGTGAATTCCGCCCTCGCCTACGACCCACCGCCGCGCGCAGCCAACGACGACACCGACACGTACGTCGACATGTTGGTGCACGTCGCCGAGCGCGGTTTTCCGACCCCTTGAGCCCGACAAACGAAGGATCCACGATGGACGAGACACGACCTCAGATCGAGGCGGCTCCTCTGACCGGCGACGACCTGGCGCCGGTCGGTGTCGAGCCCGAAGCGTTGGCGCACTTCGTCGGCGGCGCTCGCTGGACGGGCACCGGGACCGAGACCCATCCAGTGGTCAACCCCGCGACGGGACAGCTGATCGCCCGGGCCCTGAGCGGCACGGCGGACGACGTCAACCATGCCGTGGCCGCTGCCAGGACGGCGTTCGCCGACTGGCGCCAGAAGACGCCGAAGGACCGGGCCGATGTGCTGCTCAAGGCCGCGGCCGTGGCCGAGACGCACGCCGAGGAGCTCGCACAGCTGGAGTCTGCCAACGCCGGCAAACCGATGCCGCTGGCCCGCGAGGACGTCGCCTTCACCATCGACACCCTGCGGTTCATGGCCGGGGCGGTCCGTGCTCAGCAGAACTTCGGCGCCGGTGAGTACGTCGCCGGCCGCACCTCGATGATCGTGCGGGAGCCGGTCGGGGTCGTCGCCGCCATCACCCCGTGGAACTACCCGCTACTCACCGCAGCCTGGAAGATCGGGCCGATCCTGGCGGCCGGTAACACCTGTGTGCTGAAGCCGTCCGAGCAGACCCCGCTGACCGCTCTGCGACTGGCAGAGCTGCTGGCCGACGTACTGCCCGCCGGCGTGCTCAACGTGGTCACCGGTGACGGGCCGGTCGTCGGCGAGGCGCTTGCGACCCACCCGGATATCGCGCTCGTGTCAGTCACCGGCAGCGTCCGCAGCGGCCAGGCGGTGGCCCGCGCGGCCGCCGAGTCGCTCAAGCGCGTGCACCTGGAGCTCGGCGGCAAGGCGCCCGTCCTGGTGTTCGCCGACGCCGACCTGGACGCGGTAGCCGACGGCGTCGCGTTCGCCGGCTTCGGTAACTCCGGACAGGACTGCGGTGCCGCATGCCGGGTCCTCGTCGAGGAGTCGGTGCACGACGACCTGGTCGCGCGGCTGGTGTCCCGGGCGGAGGCGCTGGCCGTCGGCGACCCGGCGGAGGGGGACCACATCGAGATGGGCCCGCTGGTCACGCAGACGCATCGTGACCGGGTGGTCGGCTTCCTGGACCGGGCCTACGCCGAAGGCGTGCGAGTCGCGACCGGTGGCAAGGCACCGGACGGCGCCGGTTTCTTCGTCCCCCCGACCGTCCTGGTGAACATCCCCGACGGAGCCGAGTGCACCCGCGAGGAGATCTTCGGCCCTGTCGTGACGGTCGAGACGTTCACCGGCGAGGACGCCGCGGTCGCGGCGGCCAACGGCACGAGGTACGGGTTGTCGGCGTCGGTCTGGACCGAGAACGCGCGGCGGGCCGCCGACCTGCCCGGTCGGCTGGACTTCGGCACGGTCTGGGTCAACGACCATCTCGCGTTCGCCACCGAGATGCCGTGGGGCGGCTTCAAGTCCTCCGGCTACGGGCGCGACCTGTCGGCGTACGCGCTCGACGACTACTCGCGCACCAAGCACGTCATGGTCAACCGGACCCGGTAGCCGGGGAGGAACGGAGCATGAGTGAGCAGCTGACGGGGTGGCGGGAGTCCGCTGCGGGCATCGAGTCGGCCACCATCCAGCCCATCCCGCTGGACCAGCGACACGGCACGAACCGGGACATGTTCACGATCTGGTTCGGCACCAACATCATGGTCTTGGCCGTCGTCACGGGTGCTCTGGCCACCACGTTGTTCGGCCAGCCGGCTTGGTCTGCTGCCCTGGCGATCGTCATCGGCAACTTGTTCGGTGCGGTCTTCATGGCACTGCATTCCGCTCAGGGCCCGCGTCTCGGCGTACCTCAGATGGTGCAGACCAAAGGACAGTTCGGTTCCTGGGGTTCCGTGCTGATCGTGCTGGTCGTGGTGATCATGTACCTCGGGTTCTTCATCTCGATCCTGGTGTTCGGAGGTGAGTCCCTCGCGTCCGTGATTCCACACCTGGGGCAGCGGGGCGGCATCGTCCTGATCGCCGCCGCCAGCCTCGCGGCCACCGTCTGGGGATACGCGCTGATCCACACCTATGCGCGGATCATGACCTTCGTCTCCGGCGCGGTCCTGCTGCTGGCATTCGTCTGGGCGTTCGTGGTTCACCCGATCCCGGTCACTTTCTTCCATACCAGCGGCGCCAGCCTGGCTGGGTTCATGAGCATTGTGTCGGCCTCGGCCGTCTGGCAGATCGCCTACGCGCCGTATGTCTCGGACTATTCCCGCTACATGCCGGCGCAGACCGGAGCGAAGCCGGCATTCTGGATGAGCTACTGGGGCAGCAGCGTCGGTTCGATCCTGCCGATGTTCCTCGGCGCAGGCATTGGGCTGCTCCTTCCGGATCTGGACCCCGTTGCCGGTCTGACCAAGGCCACCGCAGGGATCAGCGTGCTGGTGGTCGCCGTGTTCAGCGTCGGCGTCGCGGCCACGAACGCGATGAACCTCTACTGCGGCACGCTGTGCACGATCACCATCGTGCAGACGTTCGCGCCGCGCTTCACCGCCCGCAGCCGCGAGCGGGCCCTGATCGCCACTGGGCTCGTTGTGGTGGCGCTCGGGGTGGCGCTCACCGCGGGCGATGACTTCGTGGCGACGTACGACAACTTCCTGACGTTGCTGCTCGGCTCCCTGGTCCCATGGACGGCGATCAACCTCGTTGACTTCTACCTGGTCCGGCACGGCGACTACGCGGTCGAGGACTTCTTCCGGCGCGACGGCGGTCGCTACGGGCTGGTGAACTGGCCGGCGGTGATCTGCTACCTGATCGGGGTCGCGGTCCAGCTGCCCTTCATGGTCATCGGTACGGCGTACACCGGGCCGATCGCCAGGCTTCTCGGCAACACCGACATCTCGTTCCTGGCCGGCCTGCTCATCGTCTCGCCGCTGTACTACGTCACCGTCACGGCGCTGGCCCGGCGCAAGTCGGGCATCGGCGAAGCCGCCGCAAGCATCGGGGACGCGCAGCCACAACCCGAGTAACCCGATCAACCCCAGAGACGTCCGTCTGGCGTCTCTCGTCAATCCACCCACCTCCCTTTGATCGGAGCCACCCAACATGAGTGACCACCAGCCGATCGGTGCCCTCGAAGCGACCGTGGTCCCGCGCTTCGCCGGGCTCGGGACCTTCGCACGGATCCCGGCCATCGACTCCGTGCCCGACTACGACATCGCCGTTCTGGGCGTCCCCTTCGACGGGGGCACGTCCTACCGGCCGGGCGCCCGGTTCGGGCCGATGGGGGTCCGGCAGGCCTCGCGGCACCTGCGGCCGAGATTCCACGTCGAGCTCGACACCGCGCCGCTGGAGCAGCTCCAGGTCGTCGATGCCGGCGACGTCCCGTGCACGCCGTACTCCATCGACGAGGCCGTCCAGCAGATCGAGGGGTTCGCCCGCGAGGTCGTCGGGAATCGGGACCGGCGCCTGGTGACCATCGGCGGTGACCACACCGTCGCGCTGCCGATGCTGCGCGCGGCGCGGGACAAGTACGGCCCGATCGCGCTCATCCACTTCGACGCGCACCTGGACACCTGGGACACCTACTTCAAGGCCCCGATCACCCATGGGACGGTGTTCCGACGCGCGTTCGAGGAGGGCCTGCTCGCCGAGGAGAAGTCGATCCACGTCGGCATCCGAGGGCCCATCTACGACCGGCTCGACCTCGTCGACGACGCATCGTTCGGATTCCGGGTCATACGGGCCGGGGACCTGGACACGCTTGGTATCGACGGCGCCGTCGATGCGGTGCGGCGGCGGGTGGGGGACACCCCGGTCTACCTCTCGATCGACATCGATGTGCTCGACCCGGCGTTCGCACCAGGCACGGGCACGCCGGAGATGGGCGGACTCTCCAGTCGTGAGCTGCTGCACCTACTTCGCCGGCTCGACGGTCTCAACCTGGTCGGAGCCGACGTGGTCGAGACGGCTCCTTCCTACGACCACGCCGAGATCACGTGCGTGGCGGCCGCGACGGTCGCCTTCGACCTCATCACGCTCATGAGCAAGACCGACCCGTCGGCTGCCGCTCCCGGCTGACCGGTCTAGGCACTGCAAATGACAGGGTGGGCACCCGCAGACCAGGCGGACGCTGAGGTTCCGCTACCCGCACCGCCACGCAAACCGAGGTTGGAAAAACCTCACTAGGAGATGAGTTCGAGTGCGCGCAGTGCCAGCCACAGTTCGGCGATGTCACTTGTTTCGCTCAGGTCGCGGTGGGTGAGTTCTTCGATCTTGCGTATTCGGTAGAGGACGGTTTGCCGGTGGACGTGGAGTGCCCGGCTGGTGCGCTGCCATGAGCGCTGGTTGGCGAAGTAGGCGTTGAGGGTTTCCAGCAGATTGGTTCCGTGGTCTTCTTCGTGCTTGAGCATGGGGTGCAGAACGCGATCGACCAGGGACTGGGCGTCGGCGATGTTGGACAGGCCGATCCATGGTGCCGCGGTGTCGTAGCGAACGACGGCGGTACCGGTGCGGTCTGCGATGCCCTGGGACCAGTTCGACTCCCGGGCAGCTTCCGGCAGCCGAGTGACGGCGTTGACCGGACGGCTAATACCGATGCGCGCCGCTTCCCCCAGGGTTTTCGTCAGAACGAGGTCGAGGTCGTCGTTGTTCTTGACGAGGACGTGGGTTCGCCCGGAGCGGTGCCGGCAGATATGCGGGATGCCGTGGCGCCACAGCGCAGTGGGCAGTTCCTGCAGCCGTCCCTCGTCGTTGCTCTGCGCGGTGATGATGACGGTTCGATCGGGTTCGAGGTGCAGGTCGAGGAGCTGGTGGTGCCCCACCTGCGGATCGATGCGGCCGTCGAGGAGTTGGTTGAGCAGCTCAGCGCCAAACCGGCGTTGTTGTTCCAGCGCCAGTTGCGTTTGGGACAGTTCCAGCGCTGCGACCGTCGCCGCATGTTGCAGGAGGACCCCGTCAAGCGCTGCGCTCCGACCCCTGATGACCATCAGTGTGGCGTGCTCCTGAGTAGGTACCTCGACCAGCAGGACTTCGCGGCCGTCTGGGAGCGGAATGCCGAATGCGCCTCCCGTGAGGTGGCGCGTGGTGGTGTCTCTGCCGCGCACGGCCGTTGCGGCGTCGGGGTCGGGTGGGCCCACATTGGGGTACCACGGTTCGCCGGATTCCTGGTGGAGGAGGTGGACTTCGCAGCCGAGTTCGTGCTTGAGCGCGTCGAGGAAGTCGGTCTGGCCGGACCCTCGCGATGTCGTGCGCCTGATGGCGTCGTAGATCCGTTGCGTCTTGATGAGACGTTGCGACTGTTCCAGCAGGGTTGCTTCGGCGACCGCGCGGGAGATCGCCACGAACGGCAGCGGGTAGCGGATCCACAGCACCGGAAGCCGCAACCGCTCGCTGGCCTGCTCCAGCTGCTGGCGCAGCGGCGGGCAGTGCATGCGTTCGCCGATGGCGAGGGCACTGGCACCGGCCTCGACCAGCCGCTCGACCAGCTTCTCCTGGTCCTCGGCGCTGCTGGGAAGGGACATTCCGTTGGTCATCAGCATTTCGCCGCCGGTGATCCATTCCCACGGCTCGGGCAGATCGCAGGTGTGGGTCCAGGACACCGTGTTGTTCAGGCCCGCCGAGCCCGAATGCAGCCGGAGGCGCAGGTGCGGGATCTCGAGGAGCTCGCCGACGGTGATACCCATACCCCAGGTTAAACACTGCCTGTCGTTTGTTTGAAGCAGTTTGTGCGATCGTTCTAAACCATGCAGCGATTTTGAGTAGATCGTGACTTCACGGCTGAGGTGATGCCGCGTACACCTGTTCTCCAACCGACTTGCCCGCACCGCTGCGGCCGCTCCAAGCGGCGGGAGGAGGTCTGGATGACGACCTCGAACCATTCGATCGACGACGTCCCCTTGACGACGTTCCACAAGAAGCTGACCGCCTACTCGGTTCGTGGTCGGCGGGATTCCCGGGCTGTACCTGGTTGAACGGATCGGCCGTCGTCGGCTGCTGCTGTGGTCCTTCGCGGTCGTGGGTGTAGCGCTGCTAGTTCCCGCCGTCACCCCCGGCGTGCCCGGTTGGCTGTTCTTCACCGCCCTCGCGGTGTTCGCGGTCGGTTCAGGCGCCTCGAACTTCCTCCAGGTCGTCTACCCGAACGAGCTGTTTCCGACCGAGGTCCGCGCGACCGCCGTCGGCGTCGGCACCGCGTTCAGCCGGATCGGATCGGCGCTCGGGACCTACCTGATGCCCTTCGCGCTCCAATTCGGGCCAGCGACAGCCCTGCTCATCGGTGCGGCGGTCACCTTCCTCGGATTCGGCGTGACCGCGGTGTGGGGGATGGAGACTCGCGGCCGGTCGTTGAGCGAGACCTCGGCATCCGACGATGGTCCAGGAAACAGGACGACAGCAGCACCGCGCTCCAGCACGGCACGGACCTGACGCGGACACCCCGAGCACAGGAGTACGACGAGATGACTCGACGGAAGTGCACCTCGGCCGCCTTCGCCGCCGTCTGCGACCGTCATGGCGTTCGACGGTCGATGGCCAGTTCGGCGCCAGTTGCGATAACGCCTCAGCGGAAGCATTTTTCGCGATGCTCAACGGGTCCAGCCAGCGTGCTCGCCCTGATCCGCACCACCGGCCCCGCAGCGTGCACCTCGTCTATCCGCAGTTGGGCACGATGCGGGAACAGGACTCCCAGCGCTCCAAAGATCACTTGATACCCCTCTACACCTGTCTTTGATGTCGACGCAGGCGAACCGATCTACGGTCTTCTCAGGCGGAGGGCGAATCCGCCAATTTGCCCCACCTCGATCGCGTTCCACCTGCTATTGGTGAGGAGGACGGCGTGCGTTACGGCTTCGCCATCGACCAGCGGACCTGCATCGGCTGCCACGCCTGCACCGTCGCGTGCAAGACCGAGCACGAAGTGCCGGTCGGCCAGTTCCGAACCTGGGTCAAGTACGTCGAATCGGGTGATTTTCCGTCAACCACGAGAGATTTCGGCGTGATGCGGTGCAATCACTGCACGGATGCGCCTTGCGTGCAGATCTGCCCGACGAAGGCGTTGTTCAAGCGCGACGACGGCATCGTCGACTTCGACCGGGACCGGTGCATCGGCTGCAAGGGCTGCATGCAGGCATGCCCGTACGACGCGATCTACATCGACGAGGACACCCACACCGCCGCCAAGTGCAACTTCTGCGCCCACCGGGTCGACGAGGGCCTGGAGCCGGCGTGCGTTGTGGTGTGCCCGACGCACTCGATCTGGGTGGGTGACCTCGACGATCCTGGCAGCGGGATCGCCAGGCTGGTCAACGAGAATCCGGTCCAGGTGCGCGCGCCCGAGCAGAACACCGGACCGAACGTCTTCTACCTCGGTGCGGACCGGGCCGTCCTGGATCCGCTGGCGGCGCCGACCGGCGAGTCCTACATCTGGGCGCAGCCCGATGAGCACCGCCGCGAGGCGTCGAAGGACCTGCCCGTCGACCCGGTCAGCCGCGCCCGCACCACGCTGAACACCGCGCATCCCCGCCCGTGGGGGTGGCGGGTGACGACCTATCTGTGGACCAAGGCATTCGGTGCCGGTGCACTGCTGGTCGCCGCGCTGGCGCGGTTTCTCGGGGTCGACCTCGGTCTGCTGGGGACGGTCGTCGCGCCGACGCTCGGCGTCGTCGGTGCGGCGGCCACCGGGGTGCTGCTGGTATGGGATTTGAAGCAGCCCAAGCGGTTCCTGTACTTGCTGCTGAAACCGAACCCGACATCGTGGCTGGTGTGGGGTGCGCTGGTGCTAGGCGTCTTCGCCGCTATCGGTGCCGCGTGGCTGTGCACCGGCGTGCTGGCCGCCGCCGGGGTGATCAGCGCGCACACCGCCGACGCAGTGCTGGATCCGCTGGCCTGGGCGGTGATACCAGCGGCGGCGATGACCGCCGGCTACACCGGATTCCTGTTCGGCCAGGCCGAAGGCCGCGACCTGTGGCAGTCCCCGCTGCTGTTCTGGCACCTCATCGTGCAGGCCGTGATGGTCGGCGCCGGTGCGCTGCTGCTGCTTTCCGCGTTCGTCGACCCGTCCAGCGACGCGGTCGCGCTCGTCGTCCGAAGCCTGGCGATCAGCACCCTGCTGCACGTGGTGATGCTGCTGCTGGAGTACCTGGGCCGGCACCCGACCCGAAACTCCCAGGCCGCCGCGCACATGATCACCCGCGGTCGTTACGCGCGCCTGTTCTGGGGCGGCGGCGTCGCGACTGCCGCCCTCGCCGCGGTGGCCGCCGCAACTGGGTGGCAGGGCACGTCCGCAGCGCTCCCGGTACTGGCCGGCGTCCTCGTCCAGGGCGCGCTGCTGGCCTACGAGAGCGTGTTCGTGCGCGCCGCCCAAGACGTTCCGCTGTCCTGAATCGGGAGAGGAAACGCCCATGCACAACGAGCAGCCGCGCTCCGAACCGGTGCTACCTGGCGCGCGGAACCACGAACACCTGCGCAACTTCCCGCCGGTGTCCACCTGGGACCACCACGTCGAGTACGACGCGAAGGCGCATCCGCGAAAGATGCCCCACTCGTACACACTGGTGCCCACGACCTGCTTCAACTGCGAAAGCGCCTGCGGACTCCTCGCCTACGTCGACAAGGACGATCTGTCCATCAAGAAGCTCGAGGGCAACCCGGCGCACCCTGGCTCACGCGGTCGCAACTGCGCCAAGGGGCCAGCGACGATCAACCAGCTCAACGACCCGGAGCGGATCCTGCACCCGCTCAAGCGCACCGGCGACCGCGGCGGCGGGCAGTGGCAGCGGGTCAGCTGGGACGAGGCGCTCGACGACATCGCCACCCGGATTCGCCAGGCAATTGTCGAGAACCGCCATGAAGAGGTGATGTACCACGTCGGACGCCCCGGCGAGGACGGATTCGCCGAGCGCTTCCTGAACGCCTGGGGCATCGACGGACACAACAGCCACACCAACATCTGCTCGTCCGGCGCGCGGTTCGGCATGACGCTATGGGCCGGATACGACCGCCCGTCACCGGACTACGCCAACGCCAACGTGATCCTGCTGCTGTCCTCCCACCTGGAAACCGGGCACTACTTCAACCCGCACGCCCAGCGGATCATGGAGGGCAAGCAAGACGGCGCGAAGTTGATCGTGCTCGATCCGCGGATGTCCAACACCGCCTCGCACGCCGACACCTGGCTGGCGCCGTGGCCGGGCAGCGAAGCCGCCATCCTGCTGGCGGTCGCCTCGCACCTGCTGCGCACCCGCCAGATCGACGAGGCATTCCTGCGACGCTGGTTCAACTGGAAAACCTACCTGCGCGAACTGCACCCCGACGCGCCGTCGGACTTCGAAACGTTCCTCGACCTCCTGGAATCCGATTACGCCGAGTACACCTTCGAGTTCGCCGCTCAGGAGGCACGGGTCCCGGCCGCCAAGATCGCCGAGGTGGCCGAGACCGTTGCCGCGTGCGGCGGTCGGCTGGCTTCGCACGTCTGGCGTTCGGCGTGCGCCGGAAACCTCGGCGGCTGGCAGGTCGCCCGCGCGCTGTGGTTCGTACTCGCACTGACCGGCAGCATCGGCGCGAAGGGCGGCACGAGCCCCAACGGCTGGAACAAGCTCATCCCGCACGGGCCGTCCATGCCCGCACCGCACGACCACTGGAACGAACTGACCTGGCCCCGCGAATACCCGTTGTCCACCAACGAGATGTCCATCCTGCTGCCGCACTTCCTCGCTGAGGGCCGTGGCCGCTTGGAGGTCTACTTCTCCCGCGTCTACAACCCGATCTGGACCAACCCCGACGGCTTCACCTGGATGCAGCAGCTCACCGACCCCGACAAGGTCGGCCTGCATGTCGCGCTAACCCCCACCTGGTCGGAAACCGCGGAGTTCGCCGACTACGTGCTGCCCATGGGCCACGGCGCCGAACGCCACGACACGCACTCCTACGAAACCCACGCCGGCCGGTGGCTCGGCTTCCGCCAACCGGTGCGCCGGGTCGCGATGGACCGGCTCGGCCGCGACTACACCGACACCCGCGACACCAACCCCGGCGAGGTGTGGGAGGAGAACGAGTTCTGGTTCGAGCTGTCCTGGCGCATCGATCCGGACAATGCGCTGGGCATCCGCAAGCACTTCGAGTCGCCGTACCGCCCGGGCGAGAAGATCACCGTCGACGAGTACTACCGCTGGATTTTCGAGAACCAGATTCCGGGACTGCCGGAGAAGGCCGCCGAGCAGGGCATGACCCCGCTGGAGTACATGCGGCGCTACGGCGTCGTGGAGATCGACCACGACGTCTACCGCCAGGACGAGCGGGAACTCACCGACGCCGAGCTGGACGGCGCGGAAGCCGACGGGGACGGGGTGTTCCGGCGGCCGGTGGCGCTGGAGTCCGCGACTCCGGTGGTCGGTGAGGCCGGGGCTGTCGGCGTGCGGCACGACGACGGTTCGGCCACCGCTGGCTGGCTCACCCCGTCGCGCAAGCTCGAGGTGTACTCGACGGCTATGCGCGACTGGGGCTGGCCCGAGCACACCACCCCGGGATACATCCGATCGCACGTCGCCCACAGCGAGATCGACACCGCCGCCGGCGAGCTCGTGCTGGTGCCCACCTTCCGGCTGCCGACGCTGATCCACACCCGGTCCGGGAACGCCAAATACCTCAACGAGATCAGCAACACCCACCCGCTGTGGTTGAACTCCGCCGACGCCAGGAACCACGGGGTCGACACCGGCGATCTGGTGCGCATCAGCACCGAGATCGGCTACTTCGTCTGCCGCGTCTGGGTGACCGAAGGGATCCGGCCGGGCGTGTGCGCACTGTCGCACCACATGGGACGGTGGCGACTGCACCCCGGCGATGGCAGCCGGTGGGTCGCCGGCATGGTCGAACTCTCCCACCCGGACGGAGACCACACCTTCATGCTGCGATACAAGACCGGAATCGCACCGTTCGACTCCGATGACCCGGACTCCTCGCGCATCGACTGGAACGACCCCGGCGTGCACCAGAACCTCGCGTTCCCGGTGCACCCGGACCCGTGGTCGGGCATGCACTGCTGGCTGCAGAAAATCAGCCTGACCCCGGCCCATCCGGAAGACCGCTACGGCGACGTCTACGTCGACACCCGGCGCTCCCGTGCGGTGTACCAGGAATGGCTGACCAAGACCCGTGCCACGCTCGGCCCCGACGGCCAGCGCCGCCCGGAGTTCCTGATGCGGCCGGTACCACCGGTGCGCCGCGCCTACCGCGCCTGACCACGGAGATATGCCATGTTGTTGAACCACAAGGCAAAACCCCGCACCGACAGCGGGACGGTGCGCGCCGCGGTCGGCGCCGTGCAGGACCCGGAACTGCACCGCGGACTCGCCGAGCTGGGCATGCTCCGCGACGTCGAAGTGGACCGCAGGGGCCGGGCGCGCATCGAGATCGCCCTGACGACCTCAGCATGCCCGCTGCGCGAGTCGCTGCGCGAAGCCGTCACCACCGCCGCGACCGCCGCCGGCGCCACCGCGGTCGAGGTCGGTTTCAGCACCATGTCGGAGCGGCAACGCATGGAACTGGCCAGCAACCTCCGAAACGAGCGACCACGAGGGCTCGACGAGCGGACCCGGGTCTACGCCGTGGCCAGCGGCAAGGGCGGCGTCGGCAAGTCCAGCGTAACGGCGAACCTCGCGGTCGCCCTGGCCCGGTCCGGACAGCGCGTCGGCGTGCTCGACGCGGACGTGTGGGGCTACTCGATCCCGCACCTGTTCGGCGTGCGGCGCAACCCGATCGCGTTGAACGGGATCATGCTGCCAGTCGAAGCGCACGGCGTGCGGTTGATGTCGGTCGGGTTCTTCGTCGACGACGCCGAACCCGTGGTGTGGCGCGGCCCCATGCTGCACAAGGCGTTGGAGCAGTTCCTGGTGGACGTGCACTGGGACGATCTCGACGTGCTGCTGCTCGACCTGCCCCCCGGCACCGGTGACGTGGCGCTGTCGCTGCTGGAATTGGTGCCGCAGGCCGCGTTGCTGGCGGTGACCACGCCGCAGCCCGCGGCGCAAACGGTCGCCGCCCGCGTCGGCCGGATGGCACGCGACCAACGGATGCCGATCGCCGGTGTCGTGGAGAACATGTCCGAGCTCGTGTGCGAGTCTTGCGGTGCCACCACACCGCTGTTCGGTTCCGGCGGCGGTCACCGACTCGCTGAACAGCTCGACGTGCCGTTGCTCGCGCAGGTGCCGCTGGATACCGCCATGCGCGAAGCGGGCGACGCCGGGATTCCCGTGGTGGCGCGCGATCCCGATGCTCCGTCCGCGACCACAATGGTGAAGCTCGCCGCGGAAATGCCCGTGATTCGGCGCGGACTCGCGGGGATGCCGCTGCCGCTGTCAGTCGTGTGAGCGGTGTATGGCATGCCGGGACCGCGTCGCCACCCCGACAAGGTCCCGCACCGGCCCCAACAGCTGATGGCCGGACCGCCACACCGCGCGGATCACCCGTCGCATTTCGATGCCCGCGACTGGGACTGCGACCAGCCGACGCTCCACGAGGTCCCCGGCCACCGCGAGCGAGCTGATCACCGCTGGCGCCACCCCCGCTGCGGCGGCAGAACGGACGGCAGTCGTCGAGGAAGCCTCCTGCAGCGGCGGGGCCAGAGGTCCGAATGCGGCAAGCACTCGCTCCAGCGTGTACCGCGTGCCGGAGCCCGGTTCGCGCTGGATCAGCGGAGTAGCTACCAGTTCCGCCGCCGGTACCGGCGTGCGCCGACGACTCCAGGGGTGGCTGGGAGCCACCACCACCTCCAGCCGGTCAGAAGCCACATCCTGGCTTTCCAGTCCCTCAGGCACCGACGGGCCCTCGACGAATCCGAGTTCCACCTCGCCGCCAAGGACCAACCTGGCCACTTCAGCTGAATTGGCCAGCCGCAACGAGACCTTCAGCTCCGGCGCCTGTTCGTGCAGCACGACCAGCCAGCCGGGCACCAGGTACTCGGCTGCGGTCATGCTCGCCGCGACCCCCAGTTCGTGCGCGCGCTTCTCCCGCAACGCGCTGATCCCGGCATCTAGCACCGCCGCGGACTCCACTACGTCGCGGGCCCAGTCGGCGACGAGCGCGCCAGCCGGAGTCAGCCGAGAACCGGAGGTGGAACGCTCCAAAAGCGGCACACCGATCAGCCGCTCCATGTAGCGGATCCGGGAACTCACGGCAGGCTGCGAAATGCCGTGTGCCTTGGCCGCACGGTTCAAGCTCCCCAACCGGGCAACACTGAGCAGCACTTCGAGCGCGCCGATCTCCGGCATGCGTGGTGACAACGGTGCCACATCGACATCCTACGGTCCGCAGGTCGTGCTGGACACCCTTGATCAAGTTGATCGCACAACCGTGTCTTGGGTGCCTGGTTCATGCCTGGCCCTACCGAAGTGTTCGAGTGCCTGGCCGAACGGTCCCAGGTCAAGGACCGGGCCATGAGGAATTCCTTGCTGCCTGCGATGTGAGGTCGCGGCCATTCGTGCGGTGGATGGTTTTGTCGGCGACCCGGCACGGCCCGCTGCCGGTGGTGAGCGATGGTCTGCGAGGTGTTGAACGACTCGACGAGTGGATCGTGGCGCAGCGCATCGGCTGTGGTCTTCGGGTTCAATGCGTTGGCGGCGAAGTGGGGGCCGGCGCTGATCTCCTCGCCCAGCACTGCGGTGGTCGTCAGCGCGGGCACCACGGTTGGTACGGGTCTGGGGTTCGCAGCCCAGTGTCCATAATGGATGATCGGACAACCGGCCACCGCTGCCGGTCTCGAAGCCAAGCCCGTGCGGCCCCGGCTCAGCCAAGCCGCTGTCCAGCAGACTCAGGCGCGCCTGCTCGATCAATTCCTTGGCGCGATCCGCAGATCACGATCACCATTCTCGCCAGCGGCCGACCCTGCCGCCTGGTCCTTGTCCGTCAACCTGGATCCCTTCCAGCCGGAACACCCGCCCCAGCACGGGTCGAGATCACCCACCACCCGCTGACAGTCCCTCGCGGGGATCAGCCCGCGTTGGGGCCCTGGTGGAGGGCCAAGCCGTGGATGGCTTGAGCGGAGGCGATTTCGGCGACCGACGTGTTGTGCTCGTCGTCGCCCGGTTCGAGTTGGGCCGCAGCGGCGTTGACGATGCCTTGGATGAGCCGGCTGCGCAGGCCGGGTTCGGGCACCCCGGCGTCATCCAGTGCGCACACCAGGGGTTCCAGTAGTCGTTCGTGCTCCTGGCGAATCCGCTCCCGGGTTTCCGCGCCGAGCGAGTGGGTCGACAAGGCGACGGCGGCGGCATGCTGCCCGTCGGTCAGCATCCGCAGCTGGTGCTTGACGTAGGCGGCGACCTTGTCGTGCGTGGTGTGATGGCAGGCCAGCTCCTCGTCGATCTCCGCTACCCATCGCGGCAACGCGTCCTCGATGATGGCCGCGGCCAGGTCATCGCGGGACCGGAAGTACTCGTAGACGCTGGAGCGAGACACCCCGACCCGCTTGGCGAGCGCGCCAAGGGTCAACGCGTCGGGGCCTTCCTCGGCGACCAGATCGCGTGCGGCGTGCATCAGGTTTCGTAGCTGCTTCGCCCGATGCTCGGCGACCGTCGGAGCGTTGATTCTCGGCACGAATCCAGGATAACGAGGCTGAAATTGTGTCCTGTGTCACAGTCGAGGGCGCGTTGGTAGTTCCCGACATAGTGTCGGAATAGTTTCCGACACGGTGTCGGGAAAATCGGGAGGAAAAGATCATGTTCTACGCCACCAACCGCCTCTACGTCCCGCCGGAGAAGGCCTCGGAGTTCGAAGAGCACTTCATCGACAACATGCGCAATTACCTGCCCGGTGTCGAAGGGCTTCGGCGCAGCACCCTGCTCAGGCCGGACCACCCCGACCACCCGTACGTGTCGATCAACGAGTTCGACACCGAGGAGCAGTTCCGCACCTGGGTCAGCTCCGACTCGTTCAAACAAGCCCACGCGCGGAACAAGGGCATCGCCCGCCACGTCAGCTCGAACGCGGTGGAGACGTTCGAGCCCCTCGAAGACCTGGTGCTCTAAGCGGCGACTCGGTACGCGACCACATGGCGAGCGATCGAGTCTGTTCCGGAAGGTGGGACACAGGAGCACATGGACAGGGAGCACCCCGCCGATACCGAGCCGGGTCAGGCGACCGGTCGGCAGCGGACGGTCCCCGACGCGGCCGGAAACGCGTTGATACCGCTCCTCGGCGGGCGGAGCAGCGCCCTGGACGCGAGTCTTCCGCCGCTGGGATTCGGGCTGGGATGGCTCACCTCCGGACACTCGATCGCCGTCGGTGCGGCGGTTGCCCTGACCATCAGCGCCGCCATCGCCGTGTGGCGGCTGAGAACCGGTTCCCGGCCGTTGGCAGTGCTCTTCAGTCTGCTCGCCGTAACGCTCGGCGCCGTGGTCGCGGCCCGCACGGGCAACGCCGCCGACTTCTTCCTCGTCCGCTTCGGCTCGAACCTCCTCAGCATGCTGGGCTGGATCCTGAGCATCGCGGTTCGGTGGCCGTTGCTGGGCGTGATCGTCGGCACCGCACTCCGACAGGGCGCGCGGTGGCGTCGCGACCCCGACCTGTTCCGCGCGTACAGCCGTGCGAGCTGGGTCTGGGTCGGCCAATACGTCCTGAGACTCGCGGTTTTCCTGCCGCTGTGGTGGGCCGATGCGGTCGCCGCTCTGAGCCTGGCACAGCTGATCCTGACCTGGCCCCTGGTCGCCCTGTGCATCGCCGGCAGCTGGTGGGTTCTCCGGTCCTGTCTGCCGGCCGACCATCCCGGAATCCACGCGACGAGACCGGTCGCGCCCCGCGCAGCCATTCTGGGCGAGGATTTCCCCGGCGAGCCATGAGAACAGCGCGAGGGTCTCTGTCATGGTCGCGACCGGGGTCGTCGGAGCAACAGCATTCCTCGCCACCGTTGTCATGAGTATCCTGCTGGTCTTCGCGATTCTGCTCCGCGGACGTCGGCCGCAGCCGCGCGCCATCGCGTCCTGATCTCGCGCGGCAACAGCTGCCGGTGGCTTGTTTCGAACTCGCGCAGGGCGTGATGCAGGTGCCGCTGGTTCCGGATCAGGGTGCGGTACAGGTGCTCGCGTCGGCACGCCTGTACCCATTTCTCCATGATCGAGTTCATTCTCGGTACTGGGACGCCGCTGAGCACGACGTCGATGCCCATATCGGCAAGGATGGAGTCGAAGAGGGCAGGGAATTTGCCGTCTTGGTCTCGGATCAGGAATCGCGCCCGGCAGTCGGCGTCTTCAAGGTCCATGACGAGATTCTTTGAGGCTTGGGTGACCCAGGTGGCGGTGAGGTGTGCGGTGGCGCCCAGGATCCGGATCCGCCGCGTGGCGTGCCCGATGACGGCGAGCACGGACATCCTTGCCCCGGATAGGAATGGGGATTTCGGCAAGTGCAACGGCAACCGGCCACAGTGGATCATTGTCCACCCGAGCTGATCACTGCGCCCGAGCCGGTACCCGATCACACTCCGGAATTAAGCAGCAGAGTCGTACAGGGAGACCGTCACGATCCGTTCAGTGAGAGCCCGAGGGTGAGGCTCACTCGGGTCACCCGACCGTGCCCCGGGGCCCGCGCCCGCTTCGCCGCCGCTGACTACATCGAAGTGTTCCCGGACCGGCAGGAGAAGTGCTGAGCGCGTCGTGTGCGAACCACGTTCAAGGGGTTCTTCGGCCTGAACGTGCGGTTCACACACCTTGTCGGGGCCAGCCCGCGAGCGCGGTGGCGGGGTCGGTGTAGGTGAGGTTGTGTGCCTGCGCCACCGGCTCGTTCACCAAGGCACCGCCCAGCGTGCTCAGGCCCTTGGCCAGCGCGTCGTCCTGACGGGCGGCAGCGCGGATGCCTTGGCTGGCGACATTGATCAGGTAGGGCAGTGTCGCCGACGTCAGGGCCAGGGCCGAGGTGCGGGCCACCGCGCCGGGGATGTTGGCCACGCAGTAGTGGATCACTCCGTCGACCACGTAGGTCGGGTCGGAGTGGGTGGTCACGCGGCTGGTCTCGAAGCAGCCACCCTGATCGATGGCGATGTCCACCACGACACTGCCGGGACGCATCCTGGCGATCATCTCCCGGGTGACCAGCTTGGGTGCCTTGGCCCCTGGTACCAGTACTGCGCCGATGACCACGTCGGACTCCGCGATGTACTCGGCAAGCCGGGTCCGGTTGGGTACCACCAGGTCGAGCCTGCCTGCGAAGATGTCTGCCAGGTAGGCCAGCCGGGAGGGATTGGTGTCCAGCACCCGCACCATGGCCCGCATCCCGGCGGCGATCTTGGCCGCCTCAGTGCCGGACACCCCGCCGCCGATGATCAGTACTTTCGCCGCCGGGGTCCCGGGCACACCGCCGAGCAACAGGCCAGCACCACCGGACGGGCTTTCCAGGTGATGCGCTGCAGCCTGCACCGCCATTCGACCAGCCACCTCGCTCATCGGAGTGAGCAGCGGCAGCTTCCCGTCCGCGGTTTGCACCGTCTCGTAGGCGATGGAGTCGATCTTGCGCTCCATCAGGAACTCGGTGAGCGGCTTGTCCGCGGCCAAGTGCAGGTAGGTGAACAGCTGCTGGCCCTCGCGGAAGCGGTGGTACTCGGCGGGGATCGGCTCCTTGACCTTCACGATCAGGTCGGCGCTGGTGAACACCTCGTCTGCGTTGGGCAGGATCGTGGCTCCAGCCGCGGTGAACTCCGCGTCGGTGAATCGGGAACCTGCGCCGGCGTTCGTCTCCACCAGCACCTCGTGCCCGTTGTGGACGAGTTCGGCGACGCCGTCGGGCTGAACTGACACCCGGTTCTCGTTGTCCTTGATTTCCTTCGGCACCCCAACGACAAGTTTCGACACCTGTATGCTCCTTCCTGGGTTTGATCGTTCACGTCATCAACGTGGTGGTGAGGCGGTCGAAGGACGTGATGGCGATGTACATCGCCTCAGCCATCCCCTCCCGGGCTTCGCGCGCACTGTGCCGCGATGCGGGATGAGGTGGTCGGCGACAACCGGCGGGGCGGCCTCGTCAGGTTTGGTCCACCGTATAGCGCCCGCCGGTGAACCGCTTCCGCTAGACCTTGACCTCTGGCGCCACGTGCTCGGGCTCGACCGCCTCGTCTAGCCCTCACATGATCAAGGCCGCCAGCTCGGGCATGTGGGCGCCGCAGGATAGCGGCAACCCCGGCCCGTGCAGCTCCTCGGCCAGCCGGCCCGCCGTCTCGACCATGGCCGCGGCGTAGGCCGGGCCCGCGACCTTCCAGTTCAGCATGGTCACGGCGAGGCGCCGCCCGCGGAGCCACACCGACATCTGCCCGGACAGCGCTCGCGGTACACCGTCGGCGTATCCGACCGGCACGAGCGCCAGGTTCGACGGGCGCTCAGCAACCCATGCGTGCCCGTACGACACACCCTCACCTCCGGCAACGCGCTTGGTCAGGTGCGACCAGACCGCGACGACTTCCAGTAGGCCATCGGACTGCGCCTTCGCCGCCGCCTCGACGAGTGCGGGCCACAGTTGCTCGCGGCAACCGTTCCGCACCATGTCCGTAGCCGGCGGATTTCACGACAGCCATCGTTCGCGCCCCGAACGTCGTGCGTGCCCGGAGAGCGCGGAGACGTTGTGGCGGATGGCCCCGACGTCGATTCGCAGGTCGGCGCGGCAGGTCCGGCTGCCCCCACGGCTGGTAGACGAGCCGGTCTCGAAAGGGATTCCGCTCTCAGATCACCCGGTGCAAGAAGTTCCAAGTTCATTCTCATCTCAAGTAGACGGTCATATCAGCCGGGGCTGCTCGGAAACCCCGCCCGAAGTGGGGGAGCTGTCGCTGGTGCGTGCGCTGGGACGGGGGACCAGCGCACGCACCAGCAGCAAATTGTTGTCAGGGCAGGGGATGCTCGGCGGGAGCGGTCTTCGGGGCGACCGGTCGGCGGTTGCGCACCGCGAGGTAGCCGACTGCGACCGCGGCGGCCAGGACCGGGATGAGGTACAGCGCGATCCGGGTGTCCGGGTCGAACGCCAGCAGCACCACGACAAGCGCGAGGAAGGCGAGCACGAGGTAGTTGGAGTACGGGGCGAAGGGCATCCGGAACTTCCCCGCCCGGATCTCGCCCGCCGCCACCTTCCGGCGGAACCGGAGGTGGGCGACGATGATCATCCCCCAGGTGAAGATGGCGCCGACGGTGCTCGCGCTGGTGATGTAGGTGAAGGCCTCCTCGGGGGCCACGTAGTTGATCAGGACACCCAGCAGCATCGCGACGAACGTGACCGCGATGGCTCGGGACGGCACGGCACGGGTGTTGAGGCGACCGGCGCTTCTCGGCGCCTGTCCGTCCTGCGCCAGGGTGCGCAGCATCCGTCCGGTCGAGTAGATGCCGCTGTTGCAGGATGACAGCGCTGCGGTGGTCACCACGAAGTTCACCACGCCGGCCGCCGCCGGGATGCCGATCAAGCTGAAGGCGTGGACGAACGGACTGCCGCTGGCCGGGAACTGGTTCCACGGCACCAGCACGGTCAGCGCCGTGAGAGCACCGACGTAGAAGATCAAGATCCGCCACATGACCGAATTGATCGCCCGGGGAAGCACCTTCTCGGGGTTCGTGCTCTCGCTCGCGGTCTGACCGACCATTTCCACGCCCACGAAGGCGAACATGACGATCTGGAACGACAGCAGCGCGGCAGTCGGGCCGTTCGGGAAGAGCCCGCCGTGCGACCAGATGTTGCTCACCGCGGCGGTGCCGCCGATATCGCTGAAGCCGAACACCAGGATCGCCGCGGCCAGCACGATCAGCACGATGATGGCCAGCACCTTGATGAGCGCGAACCAGAACTCGAACTCGCCGAAGAGCTTCACCGCGATCAGGTTGACCCCGGAGAGGACGAGCAGCGCCACGAGCGCCGGGATCCACTGTGGAACGTGGGGGAACCAGAACTGGAAGTACCTGCCAACGGCGGTGATCTCGGCCATGCCGGTCACGATCCACACCAGCCAGTATCCCCAACCGGTGGCGAACCGGGCCCACGGTCCGACGAACTCCCCGGCGTACTCGGCGAAGGAGCCGCTGACCGGCCGGTACATCAGCAGTTCGCCCAGCGCGCGCATCACGAAGAAGATCATCAGTCCCGCGAGGGCGTAGATCGAGATGAGGCCGGGACCGACCTGGTGCAGGGCCTTGCCCGAACCCAGGAACAACCCGACCCCGATCGCGCCGCCCAGGGCGATCATGTTGATGTGCCTGCTGCTCAGCGTTCGCTGGTATTCCTCGGGGGCTTGCTGGCTCATCTGAGGGAGCTCCGTTCATGCGGCAGCACTGCCACTTGGTCAGTTCCAGGCATATGTCGCAAACGTCGCATGTGCATTCGGCCACGTGCGTGTTGCGGACCACCATGCGGCACTGGCCACGGGGTGTCATTGTTCCGCCGGCACCGTTTGAGCAGAGTCGATTGTGTCCTCGCCCCACACAACGCGCAGAACGCGCCGCACACGGATCCAAGGCGAGGGGCGTTGGCAAGCTCGCAATCGCCGCAAGGCCGCGTTTGCATTCGATTCGTCGCTGGATTGCCAGGGAGCGGCCGCAGGACACACCTCCGGCGACGACGGGTGTTCCGGGGCCGCGACCCAGCCCTGGGAGACCGTCGGTTCGTGACCCGACGGCACTGCGGTCACTCCGGTCACTCCGGTCGGCTTCCGCGTAACCTCGGCCGGTGCGCAGTCCGATCTGGGTGACCTCCTGCCGCTGAACGCGATCGCTCCGGACGAGCGGTGGCTGGTGGTCGCCAACGCGGGGTAGGGAACGCAGTCGTTGCAGGTGGTCGACGCCTCCGACGGCAAGGTGTGCCAGGAGATCGAGCACAAGGCGCCGTAAGCGCTGTTCACCGGGCTGGCCTTCAGCGAGGACGGCGGCAACAGAATCCGCAACTACACCATGTCCGGCGGTCAGCTTGCCGAGAGTGACGGAGTCGCCGAAAGCGGTTACCCCCGTTGAGCTCCTGGTCGAACTTGACCACGGATCCGAAGACCCTCTGGTGGGTGCGATCCTCCGCCGGTGCGCGATAGTCCAATGAGGACAGTCTGCTGTGATGGCGCAGGCCGAGGACCTCGATGTCCTTGTCTCGGTCGTTCATCGGCAGCAGCTGCAGCGTGGCGAACGCGTTCGTCATGCCGAGGTAGGCCAGTTGTAGCAGCGCAGTCGATCACCATGCCGTGGCGCTCGACAGCGGCGAAAGCGTCCGGTCGAGCGACTGCTCGACCTCCCCGGACGTACTGCCCACCGCCTCGCACCAGGACGGACGAGGTTGTCGGCAAGGGCGGCGTCCGTGGTCCGACCGGTGGCGAAAGGGCGGGGCATCCATCGGCTGGCGGTCAGCGTGGTGCTCTGCGTCGGGCGAGGGAACTGACCGTGGCCGAGTTGTGGACGGTGAAGGAGACGGTTCCGGGGAGGAAGCGGTCCTCCGACCACAACAGGGGTGCGCCGGTGGGATCGGTGGCCCGGCGGATTTCGCGGAGAAGGCCGGTGCCCTCGGTGCAGCCCAGCAGGCGGACGTCGGTCTCATCGGCAGCGACGACGTCGATGGTGTGCTCACTGTCTGCGAAGACGACGCCGGACGCATCGAGGGCGCTGGTGTGCGAGAGGGAATCCGACGCCAGGGCTTCGATGGCCTCCCCGACCCGTGCCGGGTAGACGGTGCGTTCAAGCATGGCCGGAACGCGTCCGAGGAACCTGAGACGGAGCACTTCGGTGATGTCGTCCCCTGGATTGAGCTGCAGGCGCTCTCCTTCGACCGCAGTCGCTGCGCGAACGCGAGAATGGATGGTCCGGGCGCCGGGCTCCTCGCCCAGGGAGCGTGCCCAGTTGGTGAAACTCAGCAGTTCATGGAAGCTCTGGGTACGCGCGGTCCCCAGGATCACCCGCCGGGTTCCCCTGCGGGAGGTGACCAGCCCATTCGCTCGAAGCAGCGCCAGGGCATTGCGAACGGTGCCGCGGGAGACCCCGTACTGTTCCGCGAGACTCTCCTCGCTGGGTAGGCGCCCGTCGTTGCCGAATCTTCCTGCCTCAATCGCGCGACGCATGTCGGCTGCCAACTTTTGATACCGAACGGCTCCTGTCCCGCTTGGCTTGCCGTTCCCTTCGGCTGTTTCGCTGATCATCCGTCCAAGGTACCCCGTTATGTCTCTTTTCTGCGTGGATACATGCTTTTCCATCGCCAGCCCGCCAACAGTTCCTCCTCTCGCGCCCATCCGTTCACCTGTACGACATCCGGCTCGGCGACAGTGTCGACAGCAAGTTGTATGGCCAACTTCAGGAGACTTCAATGAAGGCAACCCTCCGGCGCGTCAGCGCCATCGGTGCCGCGGCCCTGCTGCTGTCCGGGCTGGCTGCATGTTCGTCCGGGAATGACGCTTCCGACTCAAAATGGCGCACCGCGACCTCGGTCGAAGAAGGCGGCGGCATGGATGCCCTGATCGCCGCTGCGCAGAAGGAAGGGAAGCTGAACGCCATCGCGCTTCCGAAGGACTGGGCCAACTACGGCGAGGTCATCTCCACCTTCGAGAAGAAGTACGGCGTCAAGGTTGAGGTCGAGAACCCGGATGCCTCCAGCCAGGACGAGATCACCGCAGTGTCTTCCCGCAAGGGCCAGGAACGCTCGCCGGACGTCATCGACGTTGGGCACGATTTCGACGTCGCTGCCGCGAAACAAGGCCTGCTCGCCCCGTACAAGGTGACGTCCTTCGGCAAGATCCCGGACTCCCAGAAGGAGGCCACGGGTCTCTGGTACAACGACATGGGCGGCTATGTCTCCATCGGCTGCGATGCCGGTCGCGTGGCGAAGTGCCCCACTAAGTTCTCGGAGCTCCTGGACCCGCAGTACAAGGGCAAGGTCGCGCTCACGGGCAACCCCGTGGAGTCCGCTTCCGCTTTCGGTTCCGTGTTCGCCGCCGCTCTCGCGAACGGCGGGTCCTTCGACAACATCCAGCCCGGCATCGACTTCTTCGCGAAGCTGAAGCAGGTCGGCAACTTCAACCCCGTCGAGGCGACACCCGCGACGATGGAAAAGGGCGAGACGCCCATCACCGTCGTCTGGGACTACCGCAACGCGGCTTACTCCGACGAGCTGAAGGCCAAGGGGATTGAGTGGAAGGTCACCGTCCCCGAAGACGGAGTTTTCGCCCAGTACTACTCCCAGGCGATCGTCAAGTGGGCGCCGCACCCGGCCGCCGCTCGCCTGTGGCAGGAATTCCTCTACAGCACCGAGGGACAGAATCTCTGGCTGAAGGGCTACGCCCGCCCCGTGCTGCTGCCCGTCATGGTCGCCGACGGCACGGTGGACAAGAGCTCGCTTGACCGCCTGCCCCGGGTCAATGAGGACAAGGTTTCCTTCCCGACGGAGGCTCAGGGCCAGGTGGCCAAGACCGCAGTATCCAATGGCTGGGCGAAGGCCGTCTCCTGATGACGACTGCCACACCCACCGTCATCGCCGATGCGCCCAGCGTGTCCCGGCGCCAGGAGCTCCAGGCACCCCAGGCGCCCCGGCGCCGAGCCCGCAGGCCTGCTACCGGCTGGCTCGGCGTCGCCCCTCTGATGGCCTTCGCCGTGATCGTGCTCGGCCTGCCCGTGACGGCCATGGCCGTCGGCTCAGTCACCATCACGACCGACACCGGCGCCACCGAGTTCACCGGGGCCAACTTCGCCGCCACCTTCGACGGTCCGTATCTGGAGAGCCTGCTGGGAAGCGTCAAGCTCTCCGCGCTCTCCGCCTTCATCGCGACCGTCGTCAGCCTGCCGATCGCCTATGCCATCGTCACCTCGCGTTTCCGCGGGTTGCGTGAGGCGGTGCTCTCGGCTTCCGGTGTGATCGCGAACTTCGGCGGCGTACCCCTCGCCTTCGCCTTCGTCGCCACCCTGGGCAATGCCGGCGTCCTCACCGGATTCTTCGGTCTCGCGGACAAAGGCTGGAGCCTGTATTCCTTCTGGGGGCTGGCGATCGTCTACCTGTACTTCCTCATCCCGCTCATGGTGCTCACCTTGACGCCGGCACTGGACGGCCTCAAACCCCAATGGCGGGAGGCCGCGCAGAACAACCGCGCCACCGGCTTCCAGTACTGGCGGCATGTGGCCTTCCCCATCCTGTTCCCGACGCTGCTCAGCGGCTTCGTTCTGCTGTTCGGCAGCGCCTTCAGCGCCTACGCGACGGCTGCCGCCATGGTGGGGAGCTCCATCCCCCTGGTGACCGTGAAGATCGCCTCGGCATTGACGGGTGACGTCCTCGTGGACCAGGGCAATGTCGCCCTCGCACTCGGCATGGACATGATCGTCGTGGCCGGGATCGTCATGGGCATCCAGCTGCTGCTGCAGCGAAGGAGTTCGAAGTGGCTGTCCTGACCGGCTCACGCCCGGCACCGACCAAGAAATCCCGACTCGGCCCCAACGTCGTCCTCACCGTCGCCGGGGTCTACTTCCTGGTCCCCATCCTCTGCGCACTGGCCTTCACCTTCGGGCTCGGCGACCCCCGCCAGACGCCCAGCCTGGATGCCTACACCGCGATCTTCACCACCGACGGGCTCGCTGAAAGCCTCGGCCTGACACTGGTCCTGGCAGCCGCCACGATCCTGCTCGTCTTCGGCCTGCTGCTCCCGGCCCTGCTCGCCGTACGCCTTGCGGTCCCTCGCGCGAAAGCCGTGGTCGCAGTCGTCTGCATGCTCCCGCTCGTCGTCCCGGCGGTGGCTCTCGGTGCCGGAATCACCACGGTCCTGCGCTGGGGAACCGACTGGCTCTACGACACCCCGGGGTTCCCCGTACTCGCCGCCCTCCAGCAGCCCGATTTCCCGCTGATCCTGGTGCTTGCCTATACGCTCATGGCCCTGCCCCTGGCCTACGTCACCCTGGAATCCGGACTGAACGCGATCGACCTGAAGGTCCTGGTCGAGGCCGCGCGGTCCTGCCGGGCGTCCTGGCCCCGGGCCCTGTTCCGCGTGATCCTCCCGAACCTCCGGGAAGCCTTGCTGAACACCGCCTTCCTGACCATCGCCCTGGTCCTCGGGGAATACGCCCTCTCCGCACTGCTCGGCTTCCAGCCCTTCGCCGTCTGGACCGTTGCGATCAGCAGTGCCCACGCCCAGCTGTCCGTCGCCGTCTCCATGGTCGGCCTGATCGGCACCTGGCTCATCCTCATTGCGGTCGCGAAGCTCGGCCGCTCCAAAGCGTTCAAGGAGACTTCATGACGCCCACCATCAGATCCCGGCCCCCAGCCGGCACCTGCAGCGCGGGCCTGGAGTTCCGCGACCTGCGCCGATCCTTCGGCGCCACCACGGCCCTCGACGGACTCAGCCTCACGATCAACCCCGGCGAGATGCTCGCCCTCCTCGGCCCTTCCGGCTGCGGGAAGACCACGGCGCTGCGCATGGTCGCCGGTTTCGAGCACCCTGACTCCGGCGAGGTCCTGCTGGACGGCAGCGACATCACGGGTCTCCCCGCGCACCGCCGTGACGTCGGCATGGTGTTCCAGTCCTACAGCCTCTTCCCCCACCTCACCGTCGCCGACAACGTCGCTTTCGGTATGCGCATGCAAGGCGTCCCCAGCGCAAAGCGCCGGGCCCGGGCCCACGAACTCCTCGAACTCGTCGGACTGCCCACCCAGGCCGACCGCTACCCACGGCAACTCTCCGGCGGCCAGCAGCAACGGGTGGCCCTCGCCCGTGCCCTCGCCCTGGAGCCCCGGGTGCTGCTGCTGGATGAGCCGCTCTCCGCCCTCGACGCGAAGGTTCGGCAGTCCCTGCGCGACGAGATTCGCCGTCTCCAGCTGGACCTGGGCATCACCACTCTGTTCGTCACCCACGACCAGGAAGAGGCACTGTCCATATCGGACCGCGTGGCCGTCATGCGGGCAGGCAGCCTGGAACATTGCGCCACACCGGACGAGCTGTACAACGCGCCTGCCACCCCCTTCATCGCCGAGTTCGTCGGCACCATGAGCCGCCTGCCCGGCCGTCTCAACAGCGACGGCACCCAGGTGGACGTTCTGGACCTCACTCGCCCTGTCCAGGCACACCTCCCCGCTCGGAGCGGCAGCGCGGCCACCGCGCACGACACCCGCGACATCGACGTCCTCGTCCGGCCCGAAGCCCTCGCCGTCAGCGCTGCCCCGGAAAGCCGGTCACAAGTCGTGGCCGCGTCCTTCCTGGGAGCGACAACGCGACTCACGGTGCGCCTGGACAGTGGCCAGGAAGCCCTCGCCGATGTCCCCACCGCCGTGGCGTCCACCGTTCCGGTCGGTTCACGTGTCCGGCTCAGCCTCCCGGAACGCCCCGTCCTGATCGACCAGGCCAGGGAGAAGGAGGCCGCCGCATGATGCCGCACCAGGACACCACCGCCCTGCCCGACGCCGCGCCGGCTCACACGGCACCGGAAAGCGCCGGAATGGCTCTGCCCGCAGCTGTGCTCTTCGACATGGACGGCACCCTCGTGGACACCGAACGGCTGTGGTGGGACGCCGTCGAGACGGTGGCCCGCAACCTAGGCAGGACGCTCGGGCCGGAGGACCGGCCTGATGTCGTGGGGCGCCCGTCCCAGCACACGGCCGCGTACCTCGCGTCCACGACGGCCACCCCGCCGTCTGCCAGCGCACTCGTCGAACGGCTCGACGAGACCTTCACGGCCCTCGTGGCCCAGGAGGTCGTGCCCAGGCCAGGAGCCCTGCAGCTCCTCCACCTCCTGGCAGGGCAGGGGATCCCAGCGGCCATCGTGTCGGCCTCGCCCCGCCGCGTGGTGGAGCTGGTCCGGGAACGGCTCGGCCGTGAGCTGTTCACGCTCATCGTGGCCTTCGAGGACACCACCGCTTCGAAGCCTGCCCCCGATCCCTACCTGGAGGCCGCGCGACGGTTGGGCGCCCAGCCTGCCGAGTGCGTGGTGGTGGAGGACTCACCCGTTGGTCTCGCCGCAGCGGAGGCAGCCGGCTGCCCCGTCGTCGTCGTACCCTCCACCGTCCCGATCGACGCCGCCCCCGGCCGCACGATCATCACTTCCCTCGAAGAGGTCACGCTCCCGTTCCTGGCACAGGCAAGGGGCTCCGAGCGATGACTACCCCGACCACGAAACCGGTGACGACAGTGAACACTCCCACCCGCCCTACCGCTCCTGCCGCTGGCCGGCCCCGGATCATCCTGCTGGGCATCGACGGGCTCCGCTGGGACCTCGCAGCGGATTCCCCGGCCGCCCCAGCTTTGCGCGCCATGGCCGCCGAGGGCGAACTTCAGCCCATGGTGATGGAAGTGCCCACGATGTCCGGCCCGGGATGGTCCTCCATCCTCACGGGGACGACTCACGCCGAGCACGGGGTGAAGGACAATTCCTTCGTGGGTCACCGGCTCTTCAGCCATCCGGACCTGCTCTCCCGAGCCTTCTACCAGGACCCTTCGACCAGGACTTTCGCTGCTGCGGGCTGGCCGCCGCTCGTCTCCCCGGACGGGCTAGGGCCGGTCATCCACCAGCGGCTCGAGCAGCAGAAGGCCGGGCTGCACACCGTCGTCTCCCGCGACGGTGAAACCCACGGATACGTCAGCATCGACGCCGAGATCACCGATTTCACCCTCGCGGCGCTCACGTCCCACCGCGTTCCCGATGTGGCCTTCGTGTACTTCTGCGATGTGGACGATGCCGGGCACGTCTACGGTGCCCGCAGCGAGCAGTACCAGGCGGCACTAGCCCGGGTTGACCGGCACATCAGCCGCATTCGCCAAGCCGTGCAGGCGCGGGCGGATGAACACGCCGAGAACTGGCTCTTGGTGGTGGTGGCGGATCACGGGCATCTGGACGAGGGAGGGCACGGCGGGAGCACGCCCGAGGAACGGAATTCCTTCATCCTGCGCTGGCAGGCCGCCGGATCGCTCACCCCCTGGCCCGAGACGGTCTCGCCTCACGAAATGCTGGAACTCCTGCTGGACGAGAGCTCCCGGGAGCGGTAGCGCCCGGCACTGCACCCACGCGCAGACTCCACCCAAGCCCATCCATGCTGGTTTCCTCGTCCTCTTTCGTACTACGCGAATCCGGGCAACTTGTGACCGGAATCGCACTGGGGGATGGGTTGGGGATGCCATCCCCTCAGGGCATGCCCGGATTATTCCTGCGGTATGTCTGCGAGTGTCGATATGGGGCGTCTGCGGGCAAGGTCGGGAAATCCTTGGGGCACTGAGGCGTTCCACGTAACCGTCGGTGACCTTGTGCAGCGGTGTCGTGTGGCGTGTCGAAGTTGTTGCGGTGCAATGAAAAGACGCAGAACCTCGGTATGAAGTAGGTCCTTGCGCAGATCAACTTCATAAGGGTTCTGCGCTTGATGAGTGCGACATGCGCCGCCACATTGCCAGTGCGCGAGGGAGCCTCCGGGGGCACCGGAGCGGCTCAAGCGTGTTGCTTTGACGCTGGTGGTGGGAGGAAAATGGGAGGAGTGAGGTTCCACCCCGGGGCCGGACACCGGGGTTTCATGCCGCGAGGGCGTGTTCTTGACGATAGCTGATGCGGGTTTCGTGTGGTGTTCGGTGGCCGAGTGTCGAATGTAGACGGTCGTGGTCGCGGGTGGCCCATACCGTTGTGCCGAGCTCGGCTTTGAGTGTGGTGAAGAACGTCTCCGCGATGGCGTTGTCGAAGCACGACCCCGCCCTGCTCATCGACGGACGCATGTCCGCCGTGCGGAACTTGCCCGATGTTGCGCTTGCTCCAGCCATTCAGGACGGATTTCGGCCAACGTAGCAGGCGTCGGGCTGCATGACGTCAGCTGGCATCCGTGCCGAGGGCGTGCGGTGCACTCTGCCGGTGCAAGACCTGGCGGTGATGTCCGCGTTGTGACGTTCCAAGTCTGTGTCTGCGAATGCCGAACTTCGGTCACTCGCTCGATCACGTCCGTTTCCCAGTGGGCTTCCCCGGCGTCACAGCTTCCACCCAATCGCCCACTTCGCACCGCCGCGCGGCCAGGAGACCAGCTGGATCGATCCGGGTGGTGTAGGCTACACAATTAATGTCACGGTTCAATAACAGGTCAGATACTGGTGTGGCCAGTGGATGAAGGCTTGTCCGCAGCCATTCCCCTGGTGGTTTGTCGTTAATAGCGTGCCGCGTTGTGAACAGACTCTTACGCGCAGCGGCGAGCTTCGGTCTCGCATCGCTGTTGGCGGTCTTCGGACTGGGCGCAGCGCCAGCCGGCGCCCATGTTTCCCCACAACATGGTGAACTCGTGGTCGCAAGCCACGGCGACACCACCAGCGGTCGGCTGATCGTGCACCACGACGTCGTCTCGGCGCAGGACGCGGGCGGGTGGGCGCAGAGCCTGCTGGCCCAGCCCTGCGCGGTGACCGGTTCGGGTGTGCCGGGCGACGACGGTGGCGTCCCCGAAGGTGTCGTCGTCGAGCTGGCCTGGAACTGCCCCGTCGAGCAGCTCAACTTGGCCCCGATGTTGGAGAAGGGCGGGTTGTCGCAGGTCGTCGTGGAGTTCAACGGCACCACGATGAACGCGACACCGGAGCTGCCCATCGTCGATGTCAACGGCGCCCATGAACCACCGCACTTCCCCGTGCTGCCCGTGCTGCTGGCCGTGCTGCTCGCTGCCGCGGTGCTGGCGGGTGTCGTCGGGATCCGCAGGTACGGGCCGCAGGTCTGGGAAATGGTGGCTCACACCCGCCGCCCATTCCGCGTGGCGATCGCGGGGGTGCTGGCCACCGCGTCGCTGACGCCAGCGGTGGCTACGGCGGCTCCGGCGGCTCCGGCGGCCACGGCGGCGACCGTGCCCGTCCAGGGCACGATTTTCGCCGACGCCAACGGAAATGGTGCGCGGGACCCTGGTGAAGCTCCGCTGCCAGGTGTGTCGGTGACCGACGGTGCGGTGTGGGCCACGAGCGGACCCGACGGCTCCTACCGCATCGACATCGACCCGGCCCGGCGCGAAACCGACCTCGTCAGCGTCGTCTCTCCCAACGGCTACACCCCGGCGCTGCGCGCGGACTTCGTGCCGCAGTTCTTCCGCGAAGTCCCGGCCGGTGACGGCCCGCGGACCGGTGTCGACTTCGCACTCGTACCCGATGCGAACGCGGCCAACCCGACCGAGAAGTGGTTGATGGTCTCCGACACGGAGGTCAGCAACGTTACCGACCAGCAGGCCACCACGGCGCTGCCCGGTTGGACCGGCCGCGTCAACGCCATGTCCGAAGTAGACGGCGCGACCATGACGATCACCACCGGTGATCTCACCGTCACCGACTACGCCGCCGAACCCCGCCGGCAGGGCGGCTACGACATGCTGCGCAAGGGCCTGACCGACGGCGCACTGGGCCAGCCTTTCTACCCGGTCATCGGCAACCACGACGTCGGTGGCACCGCCACCTCGCAGGGCTACGGCGGGAGCCTGGAGTACTGGCGCCGCAACATGGGACCGGAGTGGTACAGCTTCGACCGCAACGGCCGCCACATCGTCGTGCTGGAGGACAACTACGACTCCAGTGGCCTGGCACCGCAGCTGGAGTGGCTGCGCGAGGACCTCAAGCGGCATGCGGTGGGCAAGCAGGTCTTCGTCTTCGCCCACCGGTCACTGTTCACCCGCTGGGGCCCCGGGGCTGGGATGCAGCCGATCGTTGACGAGCTGGCTCGCTACGACGTCCGGATGTTCGCGGCCGGGCACAACCAGCAGGCCGAGTTCCGCCGGGGCGCCTTCGACCGCTCTGTCGAGGTCAACAACCAGGGCACCTATGGCATCGACGGCGCCCGCCCGGACTACAAGATCCTCGATTTCAAACAGATCACCGACAACCCGGCCACGAAGGCCAACGAGGACACCGGTTACGTCGCCGGCACGCACCGGCAGTTCGATGTGAACGATGACACCGCGCTGGTCAGCCCTGCGCAGGGCAGCGTCCACCCGACTGGCCGTGACATCCCCGTCGAGCTATACGCCGAGGACAACGGCCGCACGCCGGCCACCGCGTCGCTGACCATCCGCGACGATCGCGGCAAGACCGTCCGAGAAGAACGCGACCTGAAGTTCGGCGCCAAGGTCGGTAAGCAGGGCATCGTGAACTGCTACACCGCACCCGGCGGCACGGCAGAACCGTGTCCGGAGGCCAGGATCTCGTGGACACGGGTGAGCGACCGCGTCGGGGAGCTCAAGCCCGGCACCTACACCGCCGAGATGACCGCAGTCGACACCACCGGCAAAGCCTGGCCAGCGGCGAAAACCACGTTCCAGGTCGTGCCGGAGAAGGACGTGAAGAAGGCCGAGACCGGCCAGTCCTGGATTCGTCAAGGCGGCGACGAACGCGGTCGGTCCGCCAGCACCGACGACCCGGGCGCCCAGCTCGACCTGCGCTGGGCGGCCAACACCGGCGAGCAGTTCCACCTCAACGGTGCCGCCATCGTCGACGGCAAGGCGATCGTCGCATCGCAGGCCTTCGACTCGCCGTACAACATGGTGCTCGCCTACGACCTGAAGTCCGGGCGTGAGGTGTGGCGGACCTATGTGGACGGTGACGCCGAGTCGTTCCCGACCGTCCACGGCGGCCGGGTGTACCTGACGACCGGCGTGGGCCGGGTCTACGCGCTGGACGCCAACAACGGCAAGGTCGTCTGGGAAACGATCGACGCCGAGCAAAAGCACGGTGACACCGTTCGCCGCTACGGGCGCGCGGGCGGCCCGGTCAGCGTGTTCGACCTGCCCGCCGAACACCGCTCGGTCGCCGTCTACCAAGAGTGGGATGGCGTGGTCTGCCGAGACGCCGGGAACGGCCAGCGCCTGCCCGGCGGGTTCTCCGCCCCGGGCGGCTGGGGTGAGTTCCACAGCACCGCAATCCGCCAGCCCGGTTCTGACATCGCCTACCTGCACTCCGGGTCCAGCCAGTCGCTGATCGCGATGGACCTGCGCACCTGCACCCGCACGGCGGAAGTGAACACCGAAGGCGATCTCTTCAGCTACTCCTCGCCGGCGTTCACCGACCCGCCCCAGGGGGATCCCCAGCTGGTGACGATGACGTCGTCCGGAGCGCGTGGGCACGACCCGAAGGCCGGCCTGGCCGCGACCTGGCACGCGAAGTCCACCCCGCACTCCTGGTCCTGCGAGCCCGGCCCGCCGCCGGTGACCAGCCCGGCGACGTGGGGCGACATCGCCTACGTCGCCAGCATCGACGGCGTCGTCCGCGCCTACGACACACGCGCGGCCGATCCCACCAAACCGTTGTGGGAAACGCCGGTCGGTTACCTGCCCGGGGAGGACCCGTCGCAGGACGCGTGGCATGTCAGTGTCGGCTGCACCACCGCCCCCGCCGGTTCACCGGCCATGCACGCACTGGCCACCGAAACCGTGGTTTACGCGGGCACCTGGGACGGACGTCTGCTCGTCCTGGATCGCGGTACCGGCAAGCTGCTGGCCGAGCACAACCTCGGCGGTGGTGTCGCCTCGGCGCTGTCTGTCAGCGGTGACTGGGTGTACGCCCTGACCGACGACGGCACGATCCACGCCTTCGCAGCACGCCGCACCCCGTAACACCCCCCCGGCCTCACGAGCCGCGCCCGCCGCGGCTCGTGAGGCCCTGTCCTCCGTTCCGACTGACTTTTCGCACCAGGAGTTCGACCGTGCCATCTCGCAACGCGCCGTGGAGGCCGCTCCGCGCAGCCGCCATCGGCCTGGTCGCCGTCGCAGCACTGCTGGGCTTCGCGAGCCAGGCCGCCGCACACCCGCTGGGCACACCAGCGGTGGCCAAAGTCGAAGCGCGCGATGCCGTCGTCGAGCTCAGCTGGTCGGCCGCGGCCGATGATCTCGTCGCGCTCGGCCACAAGACCGGGGTCCTGGCGCCCTCGGACGTCTCGACCGATAACGCGGCGCAAGCCCAGCGGCTGTCCGGGTCGACCACCGTGGCCGCCTACCTGAGTTCGCACATAGGCGTCAAGCAGAACGGTGTTCCCTGCCGCGAGGACGCAGTGGACACCAGCGGCATCGCGCAGCAGGGCGCCCAGCTGCGCTATGCGTGCCCGGAAACCGTTGGCGCGGTGGAGATCACCATCACCGCCTTGACCGACATCGACCCCGCCTATCGCACGATGTCGGTGACCGAAACGGGAAACGGCGGCCTGCACACCACCACCGCTCCGAACCGGACGCTCGTGCTCGCAGGTCCACCGGATGCCGCGCCCACCGATCGAACCGAGCAGTCGATCTGGACCACCGATCTGACCCAGTTGCTGGACAGCGGCGTATTCCTGCCGTTGGCCCTGCTCATCGCGGCATCCGTGGGCGCCTTCCACGCCTTCGCCCCCGGCCACGGGAAAGCACTCGCCGCTGGCTACCTCGTCGGCGGACGCGGCCGGACCCGGGACGCCCTGGTGCTGGCAGCCATCGTCGCCCTGATGCACACGGTGTCCGTGACAGCGCTCGGCATCGGGTGGTGGATCGCCGCCGAACACGTTCCGGACATCTCAGCCGTGACAGGGTGGCTGCAGCTGATCGGCGCGCTCCTCGTCGTCGGAGTGGGCGTGGCGCTCCTGCGCCGCTACCTGCGCACCCGACACCACGGGCACGGGCACGGCCACGGACACGGCCACGGGCACGGGCACGGGCACGGGCACGGCCACGGGCACCCGACTGAATCGCTGCTGACTTGGCGGGGCATCGTGCTGCTCGGCACATCAGGCGGACTGCTGCCCTCGCCTTCGGCTTTCCTCGTGCTCCTCAGCGGCCTACTCTCCGGTCGAGCCGGAGCCGCAATGCTCATGGTGGCTGCATTCGGCATCGGAATGGCAGCAGCACTCGCTGCTGTCAGCCTGGTGGTGCTCCGCGGCCGCGACGCGCTGCTGACGCGCGTATCGACGTCTCACCGCCTGCAAACGTGGAGCCGCCGCCTACCGCTGGCCGGAGCAACAGCGGTGACGATCAGCGGCACAGTGGCATCCGTAATCGCCGCAGGCAGCATTCTCGCCCCGTGAGGTCAACCCCTGCACCGCGATCACGGCTGCTTCCTGGGATCGCAGGTTGTGCGGGGCCTCGGTGTTCACCCCGAAGACGTCGCGGAGTACCCACCTACGCGGGCGCGAGACAAGCGACGCAACGAAGACCATGGGTAGGTTCCGCAGGGCTCACCTAATACTGCAACGGCAGTTCAGGGGTAGCCGCGTTTTCGGTAGTGGCTGGTTCGGGCTTGGAGTTGGCGTTGTCGGCGCCAGTGTGACCAGGCCAGGA